>CAZKSU010000221.1:0-2700 GCA_964555455.1 uncultured Carnobacteriaceae bacterium | reverse complement strand
AACCGATCACTATGATCCGAGAAATAAAGTGCTGCGGTTATCGGATTCAACAAACCATTCGACATCTGTTGCAGCGATTGGCGTTGCAGCGCATGAAGCGGGGCATGCCTTACAAGACCGGGACAATTATGCGTTTTTACGTCTGCGCAGTGCACTTGTACCGATTACAAATATTGGTCAAACCGCTGCATTCCCGATTTTATTGCTTGGTTTACTTTTTGGACGCGGAAGCGGACAAACGCTGATCAATATCGGATTGATTTTGTTTGCCTTTACTTTTCTTTTCCAGTTAATCACCTTGCCCGTAGAGCTCAATGCCTCTAACCGTGCATTGTCTATTTTA
This sequence comes from uncultured Carnobacteriaceae bacterium, assembly GCA_964555455.1. GTDB lineage: Bacteria > Bacillota > Bacilli > Lactobacillales > Carnobacteriaceae_A > Atopostipes. The sequence goes on along the minus strand of CAZKSU010000221.1, from coordinate 2,357 downwards.
GAATCCCAGCAAATCTTATTGGGAGAAGAATTGGATGGCGCTCGCAAAGTGCTGAGAGCGGCCGCTTTAACTTATGTTGCAGCAGCCATTGCCTCATTCCTGAACGTCTTCCGTTTATTTCTCTTATTCGGCGGCGGTAATCGCCGGCGTTAAATGGGCAATTGCAAGAACAGCAGTCTTAAGACTTTAAATCAAAAAAGCTCGGAAATTAGAAGTTATCTAATTTTCGAGCTTTTTTATTGTCTCTATCAATTTTAATGGAATTAAAAATCGTCAAAGTCACTGAAGTCATCTGGATCTTGCCCGACTTCTTCATATTTGTCGATAGGCTCCATAGGGCCTTGCTGCTGTGTATGGGTTTGCTTGTCCCGATCCAGGTAAAAACCATTGGTGAGGTTCTCATAAAAAACGATTCGGCTCATTTCAGTGTAAGGGGTCAGCCAAAGGCCTAACAGACCCAATGTAAAAACATTCAAAATCTGCCAGCCTAAAAAGCTTAAATCTAATGCAAACAAATCAGCTTTATAACCTTCCATCCGCTTTTCGCTTTCTTCTATACAAGCGCGCGCATCGGGCTGATTCCCGGTTCGATCCGCTGTATCTTTATAAATCAGTTCAGCTTGCGAATAACTATAGGCTTTGACAATACCCGGAATGAGGAAGAGCAAACTCCATAAGGAAACAAAGAGATACTTCCACAGTTTCAATTTCAATAAATTCACAAAATATTCCGACCGGAACGGTGAAACAATCTCTTGAAGCGGCTCCAGCACATACTTTCGATGACGCAATAAATTCATAAAGGCAAACGCCATACCTGTGACTAAAAAGTCACGCATCAAATCAAAAGCGATACCTATGAGAAGGCCGTCTGAGGTTTCCCGGAGAAAAAAGAAACTAAAGATTGCAGGAATAATCCCCAGTATAACAGCACCACCCCAATAGCCGGTCAGTTGTGTTTTCGCTTCCCTTTTGATATCTCCTGCTGTATATAGGTTAGCTTTCGTTTTGAAATGCATAGCCTTTCAACTCCAACTTTTAATTTTACTCTTCCAGACCAAATTCTTCGCGTACAACAGCTGCAATACGCTCACAATACTCCGTCACAGTCTCTTCTGTAGGCGCTTCTGTCATGACGCGCAGCAAAGGCTCCGTACCACTTGCGCGAACAAGCACACGGCCGTCGCCAGCCATTTCCTCTTCCACTTCCGCAATCACTGCCTGAACGCGCGGATGTTCCATCACTGCCTCTTTATCGGAGACGCGCACATTCGTTAATCTCTGCGGATAGACCGTGACATTTTCAGCCAATTCTGAGAGGGTTTTTCCTGTTTCTTTCATTACATGCATCAGCTGAATACCTGTAAGCAGCCCATCTCCTGTTGTGGAGTAATCTAAAAAGATCACATGTCCGGATTGTTCGCCGCCTAGGTTATAGCCATTTTCCCGCATTTCTTCAACGACAAAACGGTCACCGACAGCTGTCTTCACTGATTTAATTTCTTCTTCTTCAAGCGCATGGTAAAAACCAATATTACTCATGACGGTTGAAACAATAGTAGAATTTTTTAGTTTTCCAATATCGTTTAAGTATTTCCCGCAAATATAAAGAATTTTATCGCCGTCGACGATATTTCCTTTTTCATCCACCGCAATTAAACGGTCCCCGTCCCCATCAAATGCTAGACCGATATCGGCTTCTTTTTCAACGACCGTCTCAGCTAATAGCTCTGGGTGGGTGCTTCCTACTCCCTCATTAATGTTTAAACCGTTTGGAGAATCTCCGATCACGTAAAAATCCGTTTCTAAATCTGCAAACAGACTATTTACAACTGGACTAGTCGCTCCGTGAGCGGCGTCAAGTACCACACTTAAGCCGGATAAATCACCAGGGATCGTATTTTTTAAGTATTGAATATATTTTAGAATGCTTTCTTTGTACTCTTCAGAAGTTCCAATGCCTTCAGCACTTGGACGCGGCAGATTATCTTCTGCTGCATTACATAAGTCTTCAATTTCAGCTTCTTGTTCATCCGAGAGCTTAAAGCCATCTGCACCAAAAAACTTGATGCCATTATCTTCCGCTGGGTTGTGCGAGGCTGAAATCATGATACCGGCTGTGGCATTTTGCTGTCTTGTTAAATAAGCCACTCCTGGTGTTGAGATAACACCTAAGCGTAAAACCTCAGCACCCACAGATAAAAGACCCGCTATCAGGGCATATTCTAACATGCGTCCGCTAATACGCGTATCGCGGCCGACAAGAACACGCGGCTGGTTTTCTTCAATATGCTGAGCTAATACATAGCCACCAAACCGGCCTAATTTAAATGCTATTTCTGGCGTTAGTTCGCTAT
>CAZKSU010000220.1:0-2716 GCA_964555455.1 uncultured Carnobacteriaceae bacterium | reverse complement strand
CACCCCTTATTTGTATATTTCGCCTGATTAGGCTTACTTACTACGAATTGTACTATAAGTGTTTAAAGTTTCTGTCAATTTAATGAAAATTTTACCAACGGTAGTGAGCAAATGCTTTGTTTGCTTCTGCCATTTGGTGAACTTCTTCACGACGACGAACTGCTGCACCTGTGTTGTTTGCTGCGTCCATGATTTCATGAGCTAAGCGTTCAACCATTGTGTTTTCTCCACGTAGACGTGCGTAGTTTACTAACCAACGCAATGCTAGTGTTGTTCGACGTTCTGGACGTACTTCAATCGGTACTTGGTAGTTTGACCCACCTACTCGACGTGAACGTACCTCCAATACGGGCATTAAGTTTTTCAACGCCTGTTCAAATACTTCCATTGGTTCATTTCCAGTTTCTTCTTTAATAATATCAAAAGCTTTGTATAAGATAGTAGATGCTTTTCCACGTTTACCATCAACCATCAAACGGTTAATCAAACGAGAAACTAATTTAGAATCATAAATTGGATCTGGCACTACATCTCTTTTAGCTACTGGTCCTTTACGAGGCATGACCATCCTCCTTCCTTAGAAAATCTCTCATTTATAAGATTCATTTTTATTTAGGCTTTTTCGTACCATATTTCGAACGGCTTTGCTTACGGTCTGTAACTCCTGCTGTATCAAGAGCTCCACGAACAACGTGGTAACGTACCCCAGGTAAGTCTTTAACACGACCACCACGGATAAGTACTACGTTATGTTCTTGTAAGTTATGTCCTTCACCAGGTATATAAGCTGTTACTTCAATCTGGTTAGATAAACGAACACGTGCATATTTACGTAATGCTGAGTTCGGTTTTTTAGGTGTCATTGTTCCAACACGTGTACATACACCACGTTTTTGTGGAGATAACACTCGAGTCGGTTGACGTTTTAACGTATTGTATCCTCTGTTTAAAGCTGGTGATTCAGATTTTTTCGCTTTCGTTTTACGAGGTCTACGAACTAATTGGTTAATTGTAGGCATTTCATTTTCCCTCCTTCTTGTATAATCTAAGTCCACACATCCAGACGTATCATCTTTTTCAAAAAAATATTAAACCGCATAACCATGCGATTTTACTGTTGCATAGACGCTATTGCTCTCCTCAAAAAATACTTAAACTTCTTAATGAAAAGCACCTTTAAAATAATAGCATCTTAAGGATGCTATGTCAACATTTTATAGAAAGTTTTATAAAATAAATTCAGCAGGGAGAGTAAGCAAGACGCTTACTCTACGCTGAATTTTCTTTATTTATTCTTGGGTTTCTTCTTCTGCTACAGTATAAGCTTCTTCTGCTTCTACCCCAACAGCCTTCGGTTCTAAATCGCTATATACCGGCATACCTGTACCTGCTGGCAGCTGTTTACCAATAATAACATTTTCTTTTAGACCGATTAAGTGGTCTTCTTTACCGCGGATAACCGCATCTGTAAGCACACGCGTCGTTTCCTGGAAGGATGCAGCAGATAAGAAACTAGTTGTTTCAAGCGCTGCTTTTGTAATTCCAAGTAAGACTGGTCGTGCAGTAGCTGGTTGTTCACCTGATTTCAATGTGTCCGAAATTTGGTCTTTAAAGTCATGAATATCAAGTAATTCACCAGGCAAGATTTCCGTATCACCCGGATCAAGAATGCGAACTTTGCGAAGCATCTGACGAGCGATGACTTCAACGTGTTTATCGCCAATTTCTACCCCTTGACTTCGGTAGGCGTACTGAACTTCTTTCAAGATGTATTCTTGCAGTTTAGTCACACCACTTACCGCTAATAATTCTTTAGGGTCGATGGAACCTTCGTTAAAGGCATCTCCACGCTCAATCATATCACCAACGACTACTCGCATGCGAGCGTTTCGAGGCAATTTATACGTTCGGGTATCTGTGTATCCTTTAACTGTGACTTCTTTTTCAGATTCTTCAGGTTTCTCTTCAATTGATACGATTTCTCCTGTAACTTCTGAAATAGTCGCTTGCCCTTTTGGATGACGTGCTTCGAAAATCTCTTGAACACGCGGCAGACCTTGAGTAATATCGTCTCCAGCTACCCCACCCGTATGGAACGTACGCATCGTTAACTGAGTTCCAGGCTCACCAATTGATTGAGCTGCAACAATACCGACAGCTTCTCCAATTTCTACTTCACGGCCTGTAGCTAAGTTGCGTCCGTAACATTTACGGCAAACACCATGTTCGGCATTACAGTTAAAGACTGAACGAATAGATACTTGTTCAATACCCGCTTGTGTAATCTCACGAGCATTGTCTTCGGTAATCATCGCATCTTTCTCAACAATGACTTCTCCTGTTTCTGGATGCATCACTGTTTGATGCGCATAACGACCTAAAATACGTTCTTCTAAGGTTTCGATTTCTTCATTCCCTTGTTTCAATTCATGAGCAATGAGTCCACTTTCCGTTCCACAGTCATCTTCACGAACGATTACATCTTGTGCAACATCTACTAGACGACGAGTTAAGTAACCCGAGTCAGCTGTTTTAAGTGCCGTATCCGTCATTCCTTTACGAGCACCGTGAGTAGAAATAAACATTTCTAATACGGATAATCCCTCGCGGAAGTTTGAAGTGATTGGTAGTTCCATGATTTGACCATTCGGACCGGCAATCAATCCACGCATACCTGCTAGTTGTGTAAAGTTCGAGATTGAACCACGTGCTCCCG
>CAZKSU010000219.1:0-2754 GCA_964555455.1 uncultured Carnobacteriaceae bacterium | reverse complement strand
GAGATGAAGCAAAGCTTTGGGGTTGTCAACCGGGTGCTTTGTTGAGCGCTTACAGTTTAACCTTACAGAAAAGGTAAATTTTTAGCGGATGTAAACCACCCGTTGGGGTGCGATACAAAGTGAGATACAATGCAACCATCTGTTAAATAAAACATGCAGTTTCAATGGGTTACGGTGAATTGGTGGGAGTTCCCGCCGCCTCCACCAAACCCCACATATACCCCGCCATGCGTGGGGAAAGTACCAAAAAGTGACGTAATCGCCACTTTTTGGTAATTTTTTTCTCATAAGATGGCGCCTTTTTGCACACTTCCTGATCTAAAAAAGGAAAAAGTAAAGTTAAATCAATAAGATAAGGAATATTCACCCATCCAAGTTGAATTTTTAGGTTTTCGCCAAATTTTGGCTGTTTCTACCTATTACACTTTTTTTCCTGCATATTTCGGCTCTACCCCATTAGGCTCTGCACCATTAACGGAGCGGGCATTCTTCTGACTCGGTTGATAATGCCATCCCACTCGCAGTGGCCCATATTTCTGCTTTGAAACGATTTACCTCTACAACTAAGAAGTAAGCTAAAATCTGGACGTGTTTCGATTGGTTAGAAAGTGGCGCTGAGTTACTATTTTGTTGGTCGTATCATGGCTTCATTCAGAAATCGAAAGTCAGACCTACAGGCCCTTAGAATCAGATAATAAGGAGACTCTTATGTCAGAAATCGAAAAGCTAAGGACTTTCAATGTTAAAGCGCGTGAAGCGAAATCCAAGTTTAAGGCAATACGCGAAGGTAAATTTAAACTCACGAAGCCAAGGCATACCATTATGGTTTTACGGCACGCTAGTGGAGAAGCAGTGCTTCTTAAGTTTTAGGCCTCCATATGAGCTATAGCTTAAGGTTAATTGTCGATAAAGCTGTGAGTCTTATAGAGGCTCATGGAGAGCAACTGAATGTGCAGAACATTCCAGGAATTGTCCAAGAATATAAAGACTCTCGAATATTGATTATATACACCACACCTTTTTCAGGACTGTCACCGCAATTGCGCGGCAACTACTATACGTTAGATGTGTGGATAGATAACAAGAAAGTATTGCTTCTACATTTTAAGGACTTTAACGACCCCCAGCTCGAAAGTAAAAAACGTGCAAAATGGGTAAGCGAATTTTTTGCCCTCGCGAATAAGCGTGTCTAGACGGTGAAGTGGGAAACTTGCCGCCTGGTTATTATATAACCAACTGCCCCCCAGATTTAAGTCGTTGAAAATCACTTCAATGCGGATAGATACTGCACAATACCTCCCTTAATAAGATGAATATAATGGCAAATTATTCCGATATCACCATCTGTCATTGGATAGGGTTTGGCGGCTATATTGATATACAGATTGGGAAATAAGTACTCCTGGTGATCATCACATAGTCTTATTTCTGACCAATGTTTGATACACTGCAACCCGCTTTTTATTCTCTCAAAGCTATTGTTATCGCTCTTTGAGCAATTGAGAGGAGCGCTTCGGATAAATTTTTCGCAGGCTTCAGTTGTTAGCATCTTTCTACAATTTTCGATATCGATATCAAACGTGGAGCAGGCTGACATGATGGCTTTGCACATGCAATTCAATTTACTCAAGAAAATTAGCTTCGAAGTCGAAATGTCCAGTGCATGATGATATTCCGTGACTATGTCGAAGCGCGACGACCAATCAAAAAAGGTAGAGTCGTTAAGCAATGAATTTCGGTCGATTTCCAAAGGTACTTGAGCCGAATAAATTCTCAGAGCTAAAAGATAAATATCAATAGGCCCCCGATTTGCACTTAGAATTTTTTTTGAGATTAAGGAGCCAGTGTCTGAAGCTGCCGGATATAAGCTAATTAAATGATCCACGCACTGTTGTTTTTTTAGTCCGGTCATATGCGATTGAACGTCTTTTGCTGATATTGGTCGTAAGCAATTTTTATTGCTGGCTTTAAGTAGAGTTTTGTAAGTTTCGTTTCATCTATCAACGTAGCCAGAGCTTGTTTCCTGGATTTCGGATGGTTAGCATATTTCTCATCAAAAAAATAATTCATCGCGCAAGACATAGCTTGAGCATTCTTGATCCGACAGATTTCGTCACGCTTTTGGCTGTGCCTTTCAACAATCATTTTCTTTAAAATGGGGAACTGGTAGTTGATGTAACCTAGGCTAAGCCCCGTCTGGCGTGCAATTTCCTTCAGCGATGGGGGAGGGTCAAGGGAGGCTAATTCCAGTATTCTTTTTCTGTTTAGATCATGGTTATGTGTTTTTCGGCGTTCTATCGAAGTTAATTCTTTGGGCAGGTAATTATCAAGCTCTGGAAAACTGGATGACGCTATATTTTGCATTTTTCCGGTCAACACATCGAAGATACTAACTCGTGAAAAGTGCGCAAGTATGCGAATCGTCCGCAATGTGATTGTTTTTTCACCCCAAATTTGATTTCTGGATTCACGATTTTTCCATAGATGACGGTATGCTTGGAAAAAGTATGGATCTGTGAAGTAGGTAGAAAAATCGCGCAAAGACTTTTCGAGGCCGGATCTATAAGGTTTTACGATCTCGTCAAGATGTTTTGAAATATCCTCCTGAGGATTTCCCCTAAAAATGTTGTTATCCAAAATTGATGCGTTGTGAGTGACATCTAAAATTAGTTTGATCATGTCACCTCCTTGATTAAACCAGCTTGGTTGTTGACGGCCCAGTTGGCGGTTATATCTATCGGCAAGGTTGTGCTC
>CAZKSU010000218.1:0-2756 GCA_964555455.1 uncultured Carnobacteriaceae bacterium | reverse complement strand
ACGTCCTACGTTCTGACCTGGGTAAACTTTAGTACCACGTTGACGGTATAAAATTGATCCACCTGTAACAGTTTGTCCGTCACCAGTTTTCGCGCCTAAACGTTTTGAGTGTGAGTCCCGACCGTTTTGAGTCGATCCACCACCTTTTTTAGTAGCGAAAAATTGTAAATTCATTTTTAACATATTGGTTGCACCTCCATTACTCATAAGCTAATTTAAGTTATGTTCATTCGTTTTTTGAAACAGAGAGAAACTCTCCGTACTCTTTTTGAATATCTAACAAAGAATGGTAAAGGTTGGCCAGTAAAATTTGTGCTGTATGCTGCTGTGTTTTATCCGAACCATCAGGCAGCACAACTTCTAAAAATCCGCCTTCTTCTTCGTTTGCGTCAATTTCTGGTTCAATGGATGCAAGGCGCGTTAAATTATTCGCTGTACCAATTGTCAGCGCTGAAACCGCGGCACAAACTAAATCGTGCCCGTACGGTCCAGAAGCTGCGTGACCAGAAAGTGTAAATTTCTTGTAGCGTTCGTCTGTTCTTTCAAAATGCGCATATATCATGACTAGTCACTTCTTATGCGTTGATTTTTGAAATCGTTAATTTTGTATAAGGTTGACGGTGTCCTTGTTTACGGTGTGAGTCTTTACGACGTAAGTAACGGTAAGTTGTTACTTTTTTCGCACGACCGTGTTTTTCAATTGTTGCTTCAACTGTTGCGCCATCTACGAATGGTGTTCCGAATTTAGATTCATCTCCACCAACAAATAATACCTCGTCAAATGTTACCGTGTCACCAGCTTCGCCAGCTAACTTTTCAACATAGATTTCTTGGCCTTCTTCAACTGAAAATTGTTTTCCGCCTGTTTTAATAATTGCGTACATATATTTGTTGCACCTCCTATTAATAATATCTAAGACTCGCCGTTATAAGTGGCCTTTATCTGCACTTATGACTTATATACGAGCGGTTGTAGATGTGAGTCTGCACAAATACAACGCAAGTATTATACCAACATTCAACCTTAAGGTCAAACACTATTTAATGAATTCTCGAAATTCTTGATATCATTTTCGTTTCTCACTCATTTTAAGATTTACAGAATCATCAAATAAGCGTATAATATAGGTAGACAAAAAGAGCTTTTTGTTCATAATCCATACATAATGCTCATCAGTAGCATAGAAACGAGGGGGTTATGATGAAAAAGAAACACCTTATTCGCAGTTTTATCACCTTTGTTCTTGTTGCCCTACTTTTCTTCCTGTCAATGGCTCCTACTGCATACGCCGCATCTTCTCAATGGATTTCTAGAGGAAACACCAATGAAAAAGTGATTGCTTTAACCATTGATGATGGCTCTGATGGCGGCAGCTATTCTCGAATACTTCAAGTGCTCGACAAACACAAAGTAAAAGCCACCTTCTTTTTAACGGGATCCGCTGCTGAAAGACACCCTTCACTGATTCGCCAGACGGTAACTAAAGGACATGAGATTGGAAACCATTCTTACAGCCATCCAGACTTCACAAAAATTTCCGCCACTGAAATGAGAAACCAGTTGACTCGTACTGAAACAATCATCAAAAACCTTACAGGCAAATCGACAAAACCTTACTTTAGAGCCCCTTATGGAGCAACCAACCCAGCCGTTCTGAATACTGTTGGAAATGCCGGTTACACGTATACTTTCCATTGGACGATTGATACCTTAGACTGGACTGGAAATTCTGCTACAACCATCTATAACCGGGTCATGAACGGCTTAACTCCAGGAGCAATTGTCTTAATGCACACAGGGGCGGCCACTAATACAGTAGCTGCGCTTGAACGGCTGATTCCGGCCATTAAGAACAAAGGCTACAAATTTGTGACCATTTCTCAAATGATGAACCGGAAACCGACACCTGTCACGCCTACAAAACCAACCCCAGGCGGCACGACTTATACTGTCCGTCCTGGTGACACCTTATCTACCATTGCTAGACGCTACGGAACAACAGTGGCGCGTATTGCGCAAGCCAACAACATTAAAAATGTCAACGTCATCCGTGTCGGCCAAGTTTTAAGAATTCCAGGAACAGCAGCTCCTGCGCCTAAGCCAACACCGGCTCCGACTCCAAAACCGACACCTACGACCCGAACGTATACAGTGAAACGCGGCGACACCTTATCTACCATTGCTAAACGCTACGGAACCACAGTCGCTCGTATTGCGCAAGCGAACAACATTAAAAATGTCAATGTGATCCGTGTCGGCCAAGTGCTTAAGATCCCTGGAACAACATCTACACCAGCACCTAAGCCAGCACCTAAACCTGCGCCAACCGTTCGAACCTACACGGTGAAACGCGGCGACACCCTCTACTCTATTGCCAGACGCTACAATACGACCGTTTCTAGGTTAGCGAGTGCCAACAACATCAAAAACGTGAATCTCCTTCGTGTGGGACAAGTCTTGAAAATCCAATAAATGGGATTTCGAGTCTCTAGAAGGCAAACCAAAGGAGACATGACTATGCAGTTGCTAGTCGTGTCTCTTTTTTTATTTTCAGCGAATCCCTCGGCATCATTTAAGTAAGCCAAAAGAAAAACCCATTCGCGAGGCAAATGGGTTTAAATGAAGGCATAGCCTGTATTTATTTGTCTTTCTTTCCGAAATTAAAGAGTCGTTTCCAAAAAGGCAAATTGGGCACTTCTTCTTTAATAGTAAGCAAAGGCACCGATTCTCCAAAAATCCGGCGCCCAATGTTGCG
>CAZKSU010000217.1:0-2757 GCA_964555455.1 uncultured Carnobacteriaceae bacterium | reverse complement strand
CTATTTATTATTTAAAAAGTATTTTAAAGCTACTATTAGGTGTCGTGGGTATATTAGTGCTTTTAGTGGTCCTTTTTTTCTTCTTGATGAGTTATACGAGCCCAGTGAGAGAAGCGGGACGTGATTACAGACAAACGATTCGATCTTACCGGAATGAAGAGATAGAAACGATGGAGGATGTGTATGAACGTCTAGATGTCTTAGACGCGCATTACAATTCGACTACATTCGACAAAGTGCAAGGAGGAGAAAAAACAGATGTCACTCGGTCACACATCGAAACATTATTTGGAGAGCTCCATGAAATCATCGAACAAGTAGAGATGTCTGATGCCGACACAGTGTATCAGTATCATTTCGAAGACATCACAATAAACTTTCACCAAAATCATCGAACAATTGACGAATTTATAGTCGAAAGTTTTACAGAAAATTTATATGACTCAGCCACCTTGGATCAGTTATTTATAGAGGCTGTTAACAAGCATCAAACGCAGCCCGGAAACGAACATGAGCTATACGAGCCGATTCAAGAAGAAGATGTTCCGCAATTGATTCAAGATCAAACACCTACTAGAAGCATCCGGCAAAGCGGCTGGAACACCTGGTTGTACAATCAACAGCTGTATTTTGATACGGGACAGGGCGATTATGCGCCGGCTGACTATTTATCGTTTCAGTTTGAGGAGGATGATGCTGCGGTACTGCGTATCGTAGTAAGAAGCTATCCGCTGTCTGATTCAGAAGGAGATACTCCAGAAGAGATCAAGCAGAAAAGAGAAGCACGCCATTCCTTTACAAAACATTTTGAACAAAAAGAGACGGAAAACTCCGATGAGACGGTAAAAGTGTCTGACTTCTCAAATGCCTTTGGAAAACCCACTGGAATGTACTATGATTTTCGCAATGGACGAATAGAAATGGCCTGGTTATGGGATGACGGAGATTATGCAAGAGAAGTTAGTGCAACAGTTTCCATGAACAACAGTCAGGAGCTTTCTGATATAAAAGATTTAGGTGAGTTGGAAGTAAGTGATTTTTACACACAAATCCTACATAATGTGGAGAGAAGATTTAAGAAGGATGCGTTTATTAAAAGTCGGTAACAGGCTGAAGAAATTTCCAAAAAGGACTAAAAGAAAAGGACGTTCGGTAGCTGATGAAAAGTTTGAATAGAAATCATGTACAGATAATGAATATGACTAGAGCCACTGGAAAACAGCGGAGGCAGGCTGCAGAGATTTTGGCAACCAGTCTTCCAAATGGCTGGCCGACGGTGGAAGATGCCAGGGATGAAATTAGTGAACGATTGCTTCCGGAAAACACCTTGCTGATGGCTGTAGTCGGTGAAGAGGTGGTCGGCTGGGGCGGGGTTTTGGCACCAGAGTACGACGGCAATGTGTTCGAGCTGCATCCGCTGGCTGTTCATGAAATCTGGAGAAATCAGGGCATAGGGAGAGCACTGGTTGAAGCTTTGGAAGAAGAAGCGAGAAAGCAGGGCGGTTTGACAATTTATCTGGGTGCGGATGATGAGGAAACAGAAGCGGGCGAAACCTCCCTGGCCCATGTGGACTTGTATGACGACCTGCCCAGCAAACTGAAGGCTTTCGAAGCGGGTACGCATCAAACAGGCTTTTATTTAAGACTGGGGTACAAGATTATTGGGGTCATGCCGGATGCGAACGGCGTCGGCAAACCCGATATTTTTCTAGGAAAAAAACTTTATTCGTCTTATTCATGAAAGCCTCATCATTTAAAGGAGAAAACAGAATGGATTTAGCACACAAGCCGACGCTGGAAGGCGAAAAAATACGGTTGAGGCCGTTCGAAACGGAAGATATTCCTCATTTGGAAGGCATTTTGACGGATAAAGAAGTAGTCCGGTTAACAGGCAGCGAGGACTCCTTTGACCGAGAGATGGTTTATAATTGGTACAGGACGCGGAATGATCAAAAGGACCGGCTGGATTTGGCCATCGCAGATAAGCAAACGAACAAAATAGTGGGCGAAGTGGTTTTAAATGAATACAATCCCGAAGAACATTCCATGAATTTTCGTATTTTAATTGGAAAAGAAGGAAGAAACCGCGGCTTTGGAACAGAAGCCACCCGATTGTTTTGCAGGTACGTGTTTGAGCAAACGGATTTGCAGTCACTTACTTTGAGTGTTTTTGCATTTAACCCGCGAGCCAGACATGTGTATGAGAAAATAGGCTTCACAGCCTTCAGTGTAGATAAGAATGAATTGGAAATTGACGGTGGGTGGGTCGACTCGGTGAATATGCGCTTGACCCGTGACGTCTTTGAGAAAAAAAACGATTGAAAGTAGCGACCTTTTATGTTGCCATTAAAGGATTGACTAGGAAACAGACAGACAAATTCAATAGAGATGAGACGATCCTATGTTAAAAAACGTATTGATTATCGCAAACCCCGGGTCCGGCAGAGGGCTGGCACCTGAATATGCCGAACGGTTAGGCCGTCTTTTGGAAGAAATCTACCGTTCACAGATCGTTATCCGCGAGACAACCAAGGTGGGCGATGCAAAAGAGTGGGCCAGCTCGGCGAAAGCGGAACAGTTTGATACCGTTATTTGCCTGGGCGGGGACGGGACGGTCAGTGAAGTGATTAACGGTTTAATGCTTGTGGAAGAACCGCCTGTCTTTTCTTTTGTTCCCATTGGCACGGCCAATGATTTGGGCCGAGTGCTTGGTTTTGATATGAATCCCGATCGGGCTGTCGAGCAGTTTAAACGCCT
>CAZKSU010000216.1:0-2770 GCA_964555455.1 uncultured Carnobacteriaceae bacterium | reverse complement strand
CGAACTCGGTTTGACAAATAAAAATAACATTGAACCCAATACCATAAGCCCTCCGCCAATCGGGCCCAGTTTTTGAATCCCAACTCGATCGTACATTCTTCCGGATACGGGTGACATAAATGTTTTCAAGGCAGCTCCCGGCATAGAAATCAAACCTGAAAGTAAAGCGGTTCGGCCGAGTACGCTTTGAATATAAATCGGCATGATGTTATTAGTGCCGACTAATACCATTAAAGCGGACATACTAATTAAAACTGAGAGGATAAAGGATTTATTTTTTACCAAACGAATATTTAATAAAGGTTGCCGGCTATGCAGGATCCTTTGAACAAAGAGCCAGATGAATAACAGCCCTAGAATAATAGCGATCCAAGCTGGCAGATAAGCAAAACCTTGAGAGCCTATCACGCTCAGCCCGTAGAGGACGCCGCCAAAACCAAAAACAGAAAAGACGATGCCCAGCCAATCAACGTGCGGGTTACTTAAAGGTAAAGTGTTTTGGAGATTAAAGTAACCGATGACCATAGCAATTAAGGTAAAACCTGCAAGAATATAGTATAGATGCTGCCAAGACCAAGCATCGACCATCCAGCCGCCAATCGAAGGACCAAACATTGGTCCGACACCCATAGCCACACTCATCATTCCCATCGCTGTACCTCTCTCGCGCATAGGGAAAGAAGAAAAAATGGTCGTTTGAATCAGCGGGAAAATAATTCCAGCACTAATTCCTTGTAAAATAGAACCTAAGAAGACAAAGAGAAAGGTGCCTCCTAAGGGTGCGAGTAAAGAACCTAAAGCAAAAAGACCTAATATAGACAGGTACAATTTGTTTGAGCGGAATTTACTCATCGCAAAGGCGGATATGGGAACCATAATTCCTTTAATGAGGGTATAACCCGTAATAATCCATTGACCAGTGGCTGGGGTTACGGATAAATCACCCAGCATCGTCGGCAGCGCGGTGCGAATGGCAGTTTGGATAAAAATAATCGGCATAGCGCCCAGCATCAATATCCAAAAAATTCGTTTATAGTCGCTTTCGGTTTGCTCTTCTATTTTCTGACGATGATTACTAACGTCTGCTTCTTGACTTTCACTAGATAGCATAAGTTTACAATCTCTCCTTTTATTCTTCGTAATCAAACTTTTTCTACCTTATCATAAATAGCGAATCATTCAACTCTTTTTCCTAAAGAACTTAAGGTTTTTTAAAAATAAAAACAGTGACTATTTTCACGCGATAGTCACTGCCTTTGATAGAGATTATTTGCCTTCAAATTGATCCATTGAACCGCCAAAGCCGCCAAGGAAACCAATCAGTGCGAGTACAAGATACCGGCCCATTTTTTTGAATGTGCTCATGAGAATTACTCCTTCTCATCCGTCCAATACGCCATGATTGTCCCCATCTTCGACCAGCTCCAAGCGAATGTCCCTAGCACCAAAATCCCTAACAGCAACTGCATCATAGTTCGTTCCTCCTCTTCCTTAGAAGATGTCTATTCTTTTCACTATGAGCATACCAGATATGAAAGCGCTGTCCAATACAATTCTATTAGAACTGTTTTTTTAGCTCGTGCAGAGGATATTTCGTTAGTTTCTGCTTATGGAATTGAGCAACGGACTGAACTTGAAAGCTCTCTAATAGTTGAATGAGTCCTCCAAAGTTTTTATAATGACTCTCTGCTTTATGGGCGTCGGAACCGATAGAAAATAAGGTGCCGCCAAGTTCTTGATAAATAGGAATCGCCCATTCATACATCGCAAGATTCTCGTAGTCAAATATGCTTTTACTATTCAGTTCAAAAGCCAACCCATGTTTGATCACTTTTTTTAAGATCGGCACAAGATGTTTCTCATACTTCTTGAAGTCCTTTGGCGCCATATCAAAAATTCGGAAACCATAATCAAAGTGACAGAAAATGTGAGCATCTGGAAAATAATCGAGTGCTTCGCTTAATTGCTTGAGGTAACTATCCAGCATTTCTTCGGGCGTGGCATCCACATGAATATCCATAAAATCATATTCATTGTTATGGTGGCTGCTTAAAAGTTTTAAATCGATTGGATAAGGGGCAATGGCTTTTTTCAGCTCTTCAGCCTTTCCTGCCGAGTAGCCGATTTCGACCCCCATAAGCAGCTGGTTTCCCTCTTCTTTCCAGTCCCTTTGCCATTCAAGCATTCTCTGAAAATCAGGGATAGTCTGTCCGCCTTCTACATAAGCGTAATCAAATTCTAAATGCTCAGTTAAGGCAACAGTTCTCGTTGTTTCAGATAAGTAATTTCTAGGATCTTCTTTGCTGTCAAATGATAAGTATGAGTGCGCATGTGTATCGTAAAAGTCCATCCTTCGTCTCCTTCTCATCCTTTTTTTGTCTATCTATACAATATAGAATACGTTTCAACAGTTTGCTCTTTTTCTCTCAGCTCAATCACTCGAGCCCCTTTTGGCTCAGAACCGTAGCTATTGTAGCCTGAACTTTGGCCATAAACCAAATGAATATCTTTATAGATTCCATCAAAAGCATTGTCGTGATCATGGCCGACAAACATTCCCCATATCTCTTGGCTTACCAGCATCTCTAGAAACAGGCCGCTATTTATTTCTGGTGAGAAGACGGCATTTTTAACGGGCAGCTCTGAGAGTGCTGCTCCATTCGATTCATTCAACCAATTTGGATTCATTGCTTCATTGAAAGCTCCGTCTACAATATTTTGGCTGGCCAGCCAATATTCTGGAATGGGAATATGCTGAAACATCAGGTTA
>CAZKSU010000215.1:0-2783 GCA_964555455.1 uncultured Carnobacteriaceae bacterium | reverse complement strand
GAGCGATTAAAATGAGTGACTTAAAGAATATTAATACAGAGTCAAACTTTGAAGGCCGGACAGGTTTAATTGTTTGGCTGAAATCAAAACGCAATGTGAAACGGTTAATGAGTTACGGTATTTTACACTATGTGTCAGATAAAATGAATTATGCACTGCTGTATGTAGATACAAAAACATTGGATAAAACAATTGAGCGCTTGAAAAAAGAAAATGAGGTAAAATCGGTAGAGACCTCACCATTAAAAGATATACCCATTACCTATGATTCTGTATTAGAGGATATGAAAAAAGAGATTGAAGAGAAAAAGAAAAAAGAACAGCAAGACAGTTTCAGTCCGTCTTCCGACTTCGATTTCTATTATTAATTAAGGAGACAGTAGCATGCGAGTGATTTCAGGAGAATATGGCGGTCGGCCTCTGGAAAGTTTGCCAGGGGAGAACACAAGACCCACAGGAGATAAATTGAAAGAAACGTTGTTTAACATTATCGGACCTTATTTCCGAGGAGGCAAGGTGCTTGACTTATATGCGGGAAGCGGGGCTTTAGGGATCGAAGCGGTCTCTCGCGGGATGGATGAAGCCGTGTTGGTGGATCGGAACCGGACGGCTATCGGAGTGATTCAAAAAAACATTCAAATGACCAAAGAAGAGTGGAAATTTGAAGCATTGCATACTTCAGCGGATGCGGCATTGAGCCAGCTTGCCACGCGTCATGAACAGTTCAAACTGATTTTTTTAGATCCACCGTACGCCAAGCAAACCATCGCGCAAGATATTGAGCAATTGCTCCAAAAAGACTTGCTTGCCGATGTGGCCTTAATCGTCTGCGAGACGGCTGGCGATGTCGAGCTCCCGGACACCATTGGAGAGGTTGAGATCTGGCAAAAACGGGAATACGGGAAAGTGAAAATGACGATTTACCAAAAAGGAGTTTAATATGTCAAAAGCAATTTATGCAGGAAGTTTTGACCCTTTTACAATGGGGCATTATGATATTTTAGCAAGAGCTTCAAAGATGTTTGAAGAAGTGATTGTAGCCATTGGCACAAATACATCTAAAAAATCCTTATTCACGCCGCAAGAAAAATTAGAAATGATTCAAGAAGTGATTGATGAGAGTCCGTTAGAGAATGTGCGTGTCATCTTACATGCAGATGGCTTAACGGTTGATTTAGCCAAAGAGGAAAAGGCGAATGTCATGCTGCGCGGTCTTCGAACAGTAGAGGACATGGAATATGAAATGGCGATTGCTTCTATGAATAAAACGCAAGCACCGAATATAGAAACGGTTTTTTTAATGGCCAGTGAAAAATACCGCTTCTTGAGCTCGTCATTATTGAAAGAAATCGCGCAATTTAATGGAGACATTAAAGGGATGGTGCCTGAAAAAATTGCCGCACGCATGATTGAGAAATATCAGCAATAACATAAGAAATTGAGATGATTGTATGAAAAAAATACCCACATGGTTGAAATCTTTTATGGTTATCCTTGCTGTCTACTTATTTTCCTTTCAGCCGATTCCTTACTATATGGAAAGTCCGGGGCGGGCTTTCGGTTTAGATGATATGGTTGAAATTGGAGAGGAGTATGGCGAGAACACCGGCGAGTTTTATATCACAACTGTAGGAGTGCAGCAAGTCACCCCTATGATTGCTTTATCAAGTATTCGGCCCTTTCATGATTTAATCAGTGAAGAAGCCTTGTTTGGAGAAGTGCAGGACTTTGAAGCCTATGACACCATTCAGCAGTATTACATGGAAAGCGCGGGAAATACAGCCATACAAGTGGCTTTTGAAGCGGCGGACTATCCGTACGAGTTAGCGTTCAATGGCGTGTATGTCCTGCAGATTTTAGAACAATCGGACTTTGCAGATGAGCTGCAAGTGGGTGACACAGTGAAGGCCGTTGATGGTCAAGCGTTCCAGAGTTCACATGATTTTATCGACTATATTTCCCAAAAAGAGGTGGGCGATACCGTTGAAATCACCTATGAGCGCGAAGGCGAGACCTATCAAGCCTCTGGAAAACTGACTCGGTTAGAATCGGGAGTGGCAGGCATAGGCATTGGTTTAGTGGATAATACTACGCTCCATACGGATCCTGAAGTAGACATTCATTCAGGCGCAATTGGCGGTCCCTCAGCTGGCTTAATGTTTTCTCTGCAGATTTATAATACCCTTATTGAAGAAAATCTTCTTGGAGATTATAAAATCGCTGGAACGGGAACTATCGCTCCTGATGGAACGGTCGGACGCATAGGCGGCATCGATAAGAAAATTGTAGCTGCGGATGAAGAAGGGGCGGATTATTTCTTAGCGCCAGACGATGACATTCCAGCGGAGGCTTTAGACATTTATCCGGATTTAAAGACAAATTATGAGGAAGCCGTGGAAGCAGCTGAAGAAATTGATACCTCAATGGAAGTGATTCCCATTCAAACCTTCAGTGAAGCGGTCGAATTTTTAGAACAACTTCCGGCGAACCAGACAGCTCGTGTGCTGCCCTTGGCTCCGGAAAGCCATGTTTCAAAGGCTTACCCTTTACAAGTGGCTTTATATTAATTAGCAATTACTTTTTCTTGTATAACTAGAAGAGAAACAGTAAAATAGAGGTAGAATTTTGAGAGGAGGTTTCAAGTGATGACAAGCAGTGATCGATATCCTAATTGCATGAATAGTTTGAAAACCTCCTCTATCGGGGCAATTTGAGTGCTTGCTGTAAGCAAAAACAGATAAGACGCAACCTGTCATAAGCGATAGGTTGCGTTTTTTGCATCT
>CAZKSU010000214.1:0-2803 GCA_964555455.1 uncultured Carnobacteriaceae bacterium | reverse complement strand
ACAATAAAATTGTTTTTTCAGACATCACCCATAAGGACTCTGTTGAAGAAATTATCAAAAAAGTCATTGTCCCTAAAATTGGCCTGCTGGAATACCTGTTGGAGACCGTCGATGATGAACGGATAGACCAAGCGGTGGATTTGATCAAACAATCCGACCTGTTGTTTTTTGGAGGCGTTGGGGGTTCTTCTGTCATCGCTCTGGATAGTTACCATAAATTTCTAAGAACCCAATACCCCTGTATTTATATCTCCGATTTCCATATGCAGCTGACTTACGCCAAGAAAATGGACAACGAAAGCCTGGCCTTTCTGTTCTCGCATTCAGGGACAACGAAAGAAGTGGTTGAATTGGCGCATTCCTTAAAAGAAAACGGCGTGAAAATCATTTCGCTCACCGGAAATCACGGGACAGCGTTGGAAAAACTTTCGGATGTGACTTTTGTGGTCTCTTCCGATGAATCCACTTTGCGCTCGGAGACGCTGAGTTCCCGCATCCTTTATATGACGATTATCGATATTCTCTATGTCATCATTATGTACCGAGACGACAAATATAATGAGAAATCTTTAGACATCAACCTTTGAATGCCTTTTATGATTCAACACAAAGAGAAGCAGCTAACCATTGGGAGTCATGGTTAGCTGCTTCTCTTTGCCTGTATTCTTTGTTAAATTATTCTTCTTCTTCCTTTTCTTCTAGCTTACCGATTAAATCGTCTGTGTTGGCAGGCGGGTTGGCGAGTAAGTCGCGCACATCATCCAGATTCACTTCCACATTCCACACCAAGACGCCTTTCAACGTATCGTCTTCTAAGAAAAACACGATGCTGCCGTCTTCGCGCTCATCAAAGAGCTTGTCCAGTTCCGGATCCAGGGTACCGATCGCTTCCCAGCTCAAGTTATTGATCAGCGAATAAAAGTAAGGCGTGTGCGTGTAGGCTTCGGCGCCGCCAGCCATAATGGCTCCTACTTGCTTTCCGGAATTTCGAGCGTGGTCCACATGCTCAATGCGCTGGCGTCCAAGAATTTTATCCGGGTAGGTGGCAATGTCGCCGGCTGCGTAAATATTGGGGTCGCTCGTCTGCAGGCTTTCATTTACCACGACTCCATTTTCAGCCGTTTCCAGGCCGGCTTTTTCTGCCAGTTCAATGCGGGGCTCTACCCCTAAGCCGATTACAATCACGTCACCGGTCACTTCGGTGCCATCGTCCAATTCCAGCACCAGCTTCTCCCCATCGCGGCGGTAGCGGTCGGCTTTTTTGCCGCTCAGGAGTTCGATGCCCCGGTCGGCAAAGAGGCTGTTGTACTCTTCCAGCAGCTCCTCAGGGAACATGCCTTCACCCAGCTGGCTTTGCGGGTAAACCATCGTGACTTTCGTGTTGTTTTGTGCGAGGGAATCCGCCAGTTCGCTTCCGATGTAGCCGCCGCCCACGATGATCACGTGATGCCCCAGCTTCGAGAATTCGCGCAGTTTTAGGTAGTCGTCCTCTTCACGGAAGAGAATCACCTGCTCGTCTGCCGGTCCGTCAATGGTGCGCGGCTCGCCCCCGGTTGACAACAACAGCTTGTCATAAGAAACCACATGGCCGTTGTCGAGGGTGATCGTTTTGTCTTCTCGCGATATCTCAACCACATCGCGCTTCGGCATGAAGTCGACGTTCTCCTCTTCTTCCACACCGATTTGAATGTCGGCGACAGTGAATTCTTTGTCGCGCCATAGTTTTTTCGTCAGCGCCGGCCGCTCATACGGCATGAATTCCTCGCGGGAGACAATTAAAATGGCCCCTTCTTTATCGTGTTCGCGGATGCCCAGTGTGGCGAAACCTGAACCCATTCCACCGCCGACCAGAACATATTTATACTCCTTATTGTTTACATCTTCCACAATTTCTACCATAAATGCTTCATCCTTTCTGTCTTGAATCTAGTTGATCGTCGCGACCGAACCACCGTCGACGCGATAATCCGCGCCATTCACAAAAGAGGCCCGCTCCGAGCATAAGAAGGCAACCACGGCGGCCACTTCTTCGGCCCGCCCGCGCCGTTTAATCGACATAAACGGTTTCTTTTCATCCACAAATGTTTCCACCACTTCTTCTTTCGTCTGCCCGGTCTCTTCCATTTCCTGTTCAATCAATTCATCCGTCATCTCGGATTCAATAAAGGCCGGTGAGACCACGTTGACCAGCAGGCCCTCCTCCGCATACGTCCGCGACAAGCCTTTGCCGAAAGCCAACAACGCCGCTTTGGATGCGTCGTAAGGCAGCTCATCTTTATAGGGCTGCACCGCATTTTCCGACGACATCAGCACAAGCCGGCCCCAGCCGTTTGCGCGCAAATCTGGCAGGAATTCGCGGACGACCCGCACCGAACCCATGAAGTTGACATCCATGACTTCTTGAAACACGCTCATGTCTAATTCATGGAACAACCCTTGGTCACCGGATATCCCGGCATTCTGGACCAAGATATCGATGGTGCCGACCTTTTCTTGAATATACGCATGCATCTTTTTGAGCGCTTCCGCATCCGTGGTATCGGCGGGATACGCATGCACTTTCCCTTTGAATGCATCGTGGCGCTTGAACTGTTCCGCCGTTTTCTCCAAGCGATCGGCGTCCTTGTCGTTCAGCACAACAGTCGCGCCTTCCTGCAGCAGCTCAATGGCCGTTGCTTCACCCAGTCCAGTCGCCGCACCTGTCACCAATGCGATTTTATCTTCAATGCCTAAATCCATAAAAACCCTCCTTCGGAAATAAAACCCATTCTTCTTCAAAACCAATATAACAGGTGTTTTTGAA
>CAZKSU010000213.1:0-2817 GCA_964555455.1 uncultured Carnobacteriaceae bacterium | reverse complement strand
CGTTTCATATCTATTACCTCACTCGTATTAATTTTTTAATAAGATTAGTATACACTGTTTTTACTCAATTGCAACAAAATTTTATCGTTTAACAATAAATATATAGTGATTATTAATAAAGTCCTCCATTTTCCTTCAAGTAACTGAGTCAAATCAGTTTTCAGATGTGGCCCTTCTTGATACAGTTAACCTAACGAGAAATTTAGCAGTTCTTAAATAAAGGGAGGAAAAACATGAAAACAGAAACCATCCTCATTACAGGCGCTGGGACAGGTATTGGGAAGTTAACGGCTTTAACGTTGGGGAGATTGGGCAAAACAGTCATTGCGACGACTGAAACACATGAGCAAGCGGACTTGCTTCGACAAGATGCTGAAGCCCTGCAAATCCCTCTTCAAATTGAAAAGCTCGATATCACAGATGAACACGATCGCAGAAAATCTTGGACATGGGATGTAGATATTCTAGTAAATAATGCTTCAGTTAAAGAAGGTGGATCACTAGTAGACATTCCAGAAGAAAACTTAAGAAAACTGATGGAAGTTAATTACTTTGCCACGATCTTGTTAACCCAAGGCTTTGCACGGAAGATGATTGATAAAGGTTACGGCCGAATTGTCTTCGTATCCTCCATCTCAGGATTAATGGTCAATGCTTTTTCAGGTCCGTACGCCTCTTCTAAATTCGCGACTGAAGCGATTGCCGATACGCTCTACCAAGAGCTGCAAGAGTTTAATATCGAAGTTGCGACGATAAATCCAGGCCCTTATTTAACTGGATTTAATGACGAGGAATTTGAGAAATATCGGACTTGGGAGGATGATCCTGAAGAACGTATTTACAATTATCCAGAACTGAATTTCCCGCTGCCGCAGATGGAACCAGCAAAGTTAATCGCTCCGGCTATTCGAGTAATTTTGGGAGAAACAAAAATGTACCGTAACGTTATTCCAAGATCCTTATCTTTTGGCCTGATGTTAAAAGAGAAGTTCCAGTGGATTAAACGGACGAATTGGCGCTTAGGTAAACGTCATTCGATGGTGAAACAGTCAAATGAGATGCAACCCGCTACAAAAATGTAGAAAACAGCTAAAAACCGCCATGGCCCTTGAAAAGGGTCATGGCGGTTTCATTCGATTCAATTAAAAGAAGAAGTATCTCAAGGGCTCTCCTTAATTGTCTAAAATCATTTGTTTGATATTTAAATACCAATATCTCAAATTATTTAGAATGTGGTTAATCTCATTTTTTGTTAATTGCTCTTGTTTGATGTTTGGATCATTCACTAAGAGGTTAAAAACCATTTGACGGCTGATATTGTCATAAATAGGGTCATTTAACTGGATATTCAATACTTCACTGACAGTTTCATTTTGGCCTAAACTCGCTAAGAAAAGAGAATATTGCTCTTCAATAGATTCTGACATAAAACTTTCATAATAATCCGTAGGTATAAAGTAGATTTCATTCTCCACTCTTACGCGTTTAATATAACCAAAGAACAGGGCAGCTTCAATGGTTTGATAAAAACCAATCGAAAGATCCTCCATATTTGTAAAAATGACTTTTGAATTAGCAATCTCTAATTTTGCAAGATTATGCAAAAACCAAAACAGCTGATTGATTCGCTTTATTTTTGGAAACCGTAGATTCATATCAATTGTGACATTTTCTTCCTTTAAATACTCAAATAAATCGTTGTTTGAAATTTTATCAATTACAATCTCTTCGCTAGAAAGTAAATCTTCTGTTACTTCTACTTCAGTCACCCGTTCAATAGTTGATAAATCAATCGATTCATCACTATAGCTTGTCTGAATATAATCCGATACTATCGTTGCATGTGTTTCGAGATCTGCTTCAGATAACGTTTCTGGTATGAGTAAAGTTTCCCATTCCATTTGGTTCAAGTTCTTATTTGACAATTAAGATTCCCCCATAAACAATTTGATATCACATTTTGCTCTGCACGCCTATTTTTCAAGTTCTACATAATCAGTATAACACAAATTTATAAAAAAATCAGGTCTCGATCTCTCCAAACCTTGTGCTTACAGCGTTTCCTAATTGTTCAACGCTAAACAGGCGCAAAAAGATTCTGTCGACGAATAAAAAAGGGAAAATAAAAACCGCCACTATACACGGTTTGTGTATAGTGGCGGAAGATGGTTTATGCGTTTGAATCACTATCGTCATCTAGGTTTAAAACAGCCATGAAGGCGTCTTGTGGAATATCCACATTACCGACACTCTTCATACGTTTCTTCCCTGCTTTTTGTTTCTCTAAAAGTTTCATACGGCGTGTTACATCTCCACCATATAATTTAGCTGTTACGTCCTTGCGGTAAGCACGGACAGTTGAACGAGCAATGATATGGTTGCCAATTGCCGCTTGAATTGGGATTTCAAATTGCTGACGCGGGATCACATCTTTCAGCTTTTCAACAATTTTACGGCCGCGATCTTGACTCTCGTCTTTATGCACGATAAAGCTTAAAGCATCTACGGTATCTCCATGAATTAGAATATCTACTTTTACTAAATCACTTTCTCTATAGCTTGCTTCTTCGTAGTTAAGAGAAGCATATCCTTTAGTCGTTGATTTCAAGCGATCAAAGAAGTCAAAAACAATTTCAGAAAGCGGCAGGTAGTACATAATATTCACTCGAATATCATCTAAATATTCCATTGTAATGAATTCGCCGCGTTTACTCTGGCACAATTCCATCACTGCTCCCACGTAATCATTCGGCACCGAAACGGTCGCCTTCACAAAAGGTTCATGCACCTTTTCCACTTTCACTTGCTCCGGCATTT
>CAZKSU010000212.1:0-2819 GCA_964555455.1 uncultured Carnobacteriaceae bacterium | reverse complement strand
GGGATGGCCCAGTCAAATTGTTATATCCTTCATAACGAGCAACGCGCTTTGATTGTAGATCCCGGCGAACAAGCCGCCTTCATTCAAGAAACGATTGCTCAACTGAAGGTAGAGCCGGCAGCTATTTTACTCACACACACTCATTATGACCATATTGGCGCTGTGGAGGCCATGCGCACCCAATATTCTATCCCTCTCTACGTTTCAAGCAAAGAAAAGGAATGGCTGAATGATCCGGATAAAAACTTATCGGGCCTAGTCGGCAATCCAATCCGAGTGGAAGCGCCCAATGTTCTCTTTGAACCAGAAGAAAAGGTACAGATTGCTGATTTTTCCTTTACGGTTGTGGCAACCCCGGGTCATTCTCCCGGCAGTGTTTCTTTCATTTTCGAAGAAGACGAGCTGGTGCTTTCAGGGGATGCTCTATTTGCCGGCAGCATCGGACGCACCGATCTGCCGGGCAGTGAGCCTGAAAAGTTAATTCCAGGAGTCCGCGCGGAGCTATTCACTCTGCCTGATCATTTTAAAGTTTATCCCGGCCACGGGGACCACACGACCATTGGAAGAGAAAAAGCATCCAATCCCTTCTTCCTTTAAAACGATCAGAGACTGGAACCTGCAGAGGCCCAGTCTCTTTTTAGTTCTTCTTTTTAATGTTTTCCGGCAGAGGTTGTCTCCGCGTCTCCCTTACTCACCCAAATGAGCTGGACTGTGCTCGTTTTCCTTCCACTTAAACATTCCGGTACATTTGATCACATCATCCACTTTGATTTGATGGCGGGAGACCAGCTCGTCATTTCCGTCCACATCAAAGTCCACATACGAATCCACAACTTCTCCAATATTAACTTCTTTTTCGAATACAATATTGCCGTAGACCGGATCATGGGTGGATAAAAACTCATCTTGCAAAGCATCCAACATCCATTCATAGTATAAAGAATTATTGGCATGGAAATTGGTGTCGATATCGAAATAGCGCACATTAAATTCTTTTTGTTTGGCTTGTTCCAAATTTTCGGGTCTTTCCGGACGAGGCAGCCGCTGAATTCTTTTGCTTTCTTTTGATCCATAAGGTTTTGCGACTTCTTCTGGGATGCGGGACAATTTCCGATTGTCATCCATCAGGGCAAAAACTGTTAAGACATGCAAAAGCAACTCTCCTGCTTCATCGTAGACGTCAAATTCACGGTAAGAGAAAATACGGTTATACTCTTTTGCATATGTGCGCACCCTAATCGTTTCATTTGTTTTTGGCATGCGATTAATGTCCAGCTCGTATTGAATGATAATCCAATGGAGCCCATGTTCTTCCGCTTTGGGGCCCTTTAATTTTGCGGTTTGTTCTCCAGAGATTTCAATCAGCACATTCATCAAATGAGGCAATGTCATCCGATTGTGCCGGTCACTCAAAAAATAAGGCACTCTCAATGTCCGTTCGTGTACTTTTGGTTTCATTAATCAACATCCTCTATTTATAAAGATACTCCTATGATACCGATTTTTTCAAAAAAAGTATAGTCTCCGCCGGCACTCATTTTATTTCTTCGCCGCTCTTTTCATCATGCGAAGCGGAATCCATCGTTACTTTGTCTTCAATCTTTTCATCTACAATCACTTGGCGAATTAAGTCTAAAGCTGCAGCAACCGATAACCGCCGATTTTTATTGCGCTTGTAGGCAAAATGGAATTTTTTCGCAAAAGACTCCATGCCTTCTTTGGCAATCCCAATCCAGACGGTTCCTGGAATCTCACCTTCAAGAGAGGTCGGACCGGCCACTCCTGTCAGCGAGACGCCGATATCCGCTTCAAACATCTCCCGGGCCTTGTCGGCCATATCGATCGCACATTGCGCGCTGACGACTCCGTATTTATCGGTAATTTCTTTAGAAACACCCAGTTTTTCATTTTTCACTTCCGTACTGTAAGTCACCATTCCGCCCGCTAAGACTTCACTGGCTCCTTCTAAACTGGAAAAAGCACTCAAGAATTCTCCGCCCGTTAAACTTTCCGCAGCGGTAACCGTTAAATCATTCTCGATCAGCAGGGTGCGCACCACTTCTTTTAGCGTGCGCCGGTCTTCTGTAAAGACATATTTGCTCAATCGCTGGTTGATTTCTTCTTTTAACTGATCGGCTTCTTCAATAGCTTGATCTTTATTGGTTGATTTTGCGGTAATTTCTATTTCAAGTTCTTCATCCATTTCGTAAAAAGCCACCACAGGAAACCCCTCGCTGGATAAGTAGCCTTCGAGGCGCTCATTTAATTCAGCTTCACTCATTCCAAAAATACGCAAAAACCTTGTCTCGAACTGTTCTTCTTGCAGGAGTTCAGTTTTCAGTACCTCTTCTACCGTCTCTTCATAGGTCGGTTTCAATTCATCGAAAGGTCCAGGCAATAAGAGATATGCCTTTTCTTCGTCTTGGTAAAACATGCCGGTCGCGAGTCCCGTTGCATTGCGGACAGGAATCGCATTCAGCAAGATTAAAGCTTGCAATTGGATATTGTCCGGCATCTGGAAATCAGAGTTTTTATGGTAGGTGACGATTCGGTCTTGAGAAGGTTTGTCTAAGACAAGCGGTACATCGAGGTACTCGGACATGACTTGTTTGGTGATGTCATTGCTATCAGGGCCTAAACCGCCCATAAACACAAGAAAATCGGCTCGCTCTTCTGCCTTTTCAATGGCCTGCAGGAGATGTTCGCGGCTGTCTGCGACCATAGTGCTTTGCTGCACTTTTAAGCCTAAATGGGTAAACCGTCTCGTTAAAAAAGCCACATTTTGGTCTTGGGTTTTTCCATTTAATAAATCACTGCTT
>CAZKSU010000211.1:0-2829 GCA_964555455.1 uncultured Carnobacteriaceae bacterium | reverse complement strand
GGATTCAATTTTATCAATATCATTTTGGTAATCGTTGAGGAGTCGGCTAAATCTTTCAATGCTTCGCAAAGATTTGCTCTTTGTTTCTTCTTGCTGCGCTATGTTCAAATTAATTGTGTTTAGGGCATCTTTGAGGCCTTCATATAATTCATTGTCGCTCGTCATTCGCTTGTTTAAATCTGAAAGCCGAGAGTTCACTTCAATTTTTATGTTGTCTATGTTGCTTATTTCTTCGTCTAAATCTTCAGCACTTTTAAATTCAGTCTGAGCCAAAAAATGGCTTATAGCGGAGTACTGGTTTGAAAGCTGTGTCTTCTCTTGTGATTTACTTGCTATATCTACTTCTATTTCGGATATTCCAGAGTCGAGAACATTAAATATGTACTTAAAGACTTCCCTGTTTTTGGTTTCAACCACATGGTTCCCAATGTTTAGCATGTGAGTACTACCAACATCGTCTTGATCCAAGTAAATAAACTTGAACAGGTCCAGAAAACTAAGTCTGGCTGTTTCTGATGAATCTTTTGTCGGGGCCTGCTTTAATCGAACGGCAGGAAGTTCTAGCGTCTCAAGAATAAATTCGGAAAGACTTTTATTTTGATCATCTCCTTTGGTAATGTTGGATTTGTACTTTTCGGGAAAGGAGTTTGATATCTCAGAGTACTTACAAGAATATACATCAATATCTCTTGAGGGATTGAAAATATCTCTGCTGATGCAGTAGGGTATTCCATTTACGGTTATTTCAAGGACTGCATACTTTACTGATGAAGAAATTTCTTCGTCTATCTTGATTTGCTTTCCTCCAAGAAGATAGTAAACAAGCCTGAGTATGCTTGACTTTCCTGTGTCAGCATCACCATAAATCATGTTTACTCCGGGATGAAATGTGACTCGATAATCTTTTCGATGCCCGCGCAGTATTAAATTCTTTAAAAGTAAACCTTGAGAGAGATCCATTATATTCCCTGTTTTAATACTGTGTTTATATACCCATTAAGTTTGCTAGGGCTCTGCGATTGAAGCGATGAAAGTTGTTCGATAAATAGTTTGATTTTTCGGAAGTAGCCATTATCTAGTTTGCTCGCGATAGATTTCCCGGTATCTGTAAGGACAAATAAGAAACCTTCTGAGTCGGAATATTCAGACGACAAGTATTTTTTAGATGAAAGTATTTTTATCATGATCAAAAGTCGATCTCGATCAAAGAGTTCGTCGACATTTACAGAAAGTGTGTCCACTGTGTAATAGTCGACATCATCAATGGCGATTTGACGCTTGTTTGCCAACATTAAGACTTTGTTCAAGAAGGCTGGCTTAGTGACTAGGAAGTAGAACGATTGTATCTTGTCAATAGTTAGTACTTTCTTGTTTCTGGAGGTTTGTGCAAGGCTTCCGAGTATCAAGATAATTATGCCTAAGTTATAGTGCAGCTCGCGCTCTGGCTGAATATATGGAAGTTTATTCACCTTTACCCTCCGCTAAGAGGTTTCTAAGTGAATCTATTGACCCGTCTTTTACCCACCAAATATTGTCATCTTTTGAGTTGGCGAGTTGGTGGAGCATTCCCTGCTTGTGGATGGCGTTTATAAACAGAATGAACGTGTCTAAAAAATTCTTATCTTCTTTGATGATTGTTTCATGTACATCCGCTAATAATAATCCAGAATTTGGGATGCCATCATGAAGATATTTTGTGTAGCTGGTCTGATAAATCTTGCGTATTTTTGCATATAATTCGGCTAGCCGTTTTTGATCCGAAGAGCTACTAAATATTTTCCTTATATACTCTGCATTTAAAAATGCTTCCTTGGCCTCTCTTATTGTTGTGTTGTGTATGTCGGCAGAGATTAATTTTAAGACAAACAGTTCATCGTCAAAGTCCGTTTCATCTTCAAGCTGTTTGAGCTCAAGCGTTG
This sequence comes from uncultured Carnobacteriaceae bacterium, assembly GCA_964555455.1. Taxonomy (GTDB): domain Bacteria; phylum Bacillota; class Bacilli; order Lactobacillales; family Carnobacteriaceae_A; genus Atopostipes. The sequence continues at coordinate 910 of CAZKSU010000211.1, read as the reverse complement.
ATATGCCGGGATCATTCTTTTCAAAATCTAATATTATTTGTTTGACAGCCATGACTATCGTGCTGCCGGGGTTCTCGGGTTTCGTAATGCTGCTGTGATCTTCATCTACTGATATTGCATCAGATTTTTCTTTATCTATCGGGACGGCGCTTGTTTTTTTGACAACCGAATCATGCACACCATAAAAATACTTTGTGGCTGGCCTTAAGCTGGTTTTTAGCCATTCATCATTTATCTTGTGAATAAAATCATTGAGTGGTGAAAGTCCTTCTATCTGAAGGTTGTCACTTATCAACTTTCCGAAAGTTGCCGCTTCTGCTCCTTGGTGGGGTACAGCCAAAGAGATAAAGAGCTTAATCTTTGATGGTGTCTTTTCTTCAATATCTTTTGTAATAGCACTTTTGGTTACCAATCCACCCATGCTATGAGCAACAACGATAATATTGTCGTATGTTTGTAGTTTGAATCGGATTTCAGTTCTAAGTAAGTTTCCGATTTCCCCAATGCTTATATTGTTGGCCAGTTTTCCATGTGAAGTTCCGAACATACGCTTAACAAGCGTAGAAACCTTACCCGCCTTGGCGAAAAGGTTTAGCAACTTGGTGAAGTATGAAAAGTGGGCTATGTCATAATTTTCTGATATTTCTAAATCATCGGCAAATAATTCAGGGAAGGAGCGAGCCTCCCCATTCCGCCAGGTCGCCTCTCCCCCGCAAAACCCATGAACAAATAGGATTAGGTTCTTTTTATTTTGCTGAGAAATGAATTCAATCATTTGGCTTTCCCTTTATATGAACCACTAACATCTTTTCCCCTTACTCCCTTTGGCAACTCTGCCTAAACCTGTAGTGAAATGTAACGCCGCCATAAACCGCGCGACGTAAGGAGCGTCGGGCGACCAACGGGAGCG
>CAZKSU010000210.1:0-2845 GCA_964555455.1 uncultured Carnobacteriaceae bacterium | reverse complement strand
AAAAGCGGGAAGCGATCGCGCTTCCTGCTTTTTTATTTTACAGAGAATGAGGGGATATCATGGCTAAAAAATCAGTAAAAGATTTAGACTTAAAAGGCAAAAAGGTTCTTGTCCGTGCGGATTTCAACGTACCGATGAAAGACGGAGAAATCACAAATGATAACCGGATCGAAGCAGCTCTGCCGACTCTTGAGTACATCATGGAACAAGGCGGAAAAGTAATTGTATTTTCTCACTTAGGCCGAATCAAAACAGACGAAGATAAAGCGAAAAATACACTGCGCCCAGTGGCCGAACGTCTAGGCGAACGACTAGGCAAAGAAGTGACCTTTATACCAGAAACACGCGGCACAGAGTTAGAAGAAGCGATTGATGGCCTGGAGGAAGGCGACGTGTTAATGTTTGAAAATACACGTTTCGAAGACCTGGATGGCAAAAAAGAGAGCGGAAACGATGAAGAACTAGGGAAATACTGGGCTTCATTAGGAGATGTCTTTGTCAATGATGCCTTTGGAACAGCTCACCGTGAGCATGCTTCAAACGTAGGTATTGCATCCAACATTGAAACAGCTGCTGGTTTCTTGGTACAAAAAGAAATCGACTTTATTGGCGGAGCAGTGGATAATCCTGAGCGTCCATTTGTAGCTATTTTAGGTGGAGCAAAAGTTTCAGATAAAATTGGTGTCATTGAAAACTTATTAGAAGTTGCGGATAAAGTTCTGATCGGCGGAGGCATGGCGTATACCTTCTTTAAATCCCAAGGAAAAGAAATCGGAACATCATTGCTTGAAGAAGATAAAGTCGACTTGGCCGGTTCATTGATTGAAAAAGCTGGCGATAAATTGGTTCTTCCTGTAGACACAGTGGTTGCCCCGGAATTCGATAACGACTCTCCTTCACAGGTAGTTGAAGGCGATATCCCAGCAGATCAAATGGGACTAGACATTGGTCCAAAAACGGTTGAACTGTTCGCGAAAGAATTAGAAGGCGCGAAAACAGTCGTTTGGAACGGTCCGATGGGAGTATTTGAAATGCCGAACTTTGCTAAAGGAACAGAAGAATTATCAAAACTCTTAGCAAACTTGGAAGGCGCGACAACCATCGTCGGCGGTGGCGATTCAGCGACAGCTGTACAGCAGTTAGGCTATGAAGAAGACTTCAGTCACATTTCAACAGGTGGCGGAGCAAGTTTAGAATACCTAGAAGGTAAAGAATTACCGGGTATTGCAGCAATATCTGACAAGTAAAATTTAGAAAGTAAAATAAGTTTTAGAAAGGTGATATTGTGAGGAAACCAATTATTGCAGGAAACTGGAAAATGAACAAAACATTGTCTGAAGCAGAAACATTCATCCAAGAAGTGAAAGAAAATATCCCGCCAGCAGATGTAGTGGACGCGGTTGTGGGTGCGCCAAATATTTTCACACAGAAGATCATTGAATGGACTGCCGGTACGGATCTGCAAGTCGCTGCTCAAAACAGCCACTTCGAAGATTCGGGTGCTTTTACAGGTGAAACGAGTCCATTAGCTCTTGCAGATATGGGCGCAGATTATGTAATCATCGGGCATTCTGAACGCCGTGAAATTTTTGGCGAGACTGATGAAGAGATCAATAAAAAAGCAAAAGCCATTTTCAGTCACCATATGATTCCGATTATTTGTGTGGGCGAATCGCTGGAGCAGCGTGAAAATGGGGAGACCGATTCTTGGGTAGCTGATCAAGTGGAATCAGCCCTTGAAGGATTGTCTGCAGACCAAGTCAAAGAGGCTGTGATTGCTTATGAACCATTGTGGGCAATTGGAACAGGAAAAACAGCCACTTCAGAACAGGCAAATGAAACAATTATTGGAATTCGTCATACAATTGAGAAGTTATACGATGAAGAAACGGCTCAAGCTGTCCGAATTCAATACGGTGGTTCAGTGAAACCTGAAAATATTGGGGAACTGCTTGCGCAATCAGACATCGACGGAGCGCTCGTTGGTGGTGCAAGTTTAGAACCAGAATCCTTTTTAAAACTATTGGAGGCGGCAAATAATAATGAGTAGTAAATCACCAGTTGCCATCATTATATTGGATGGCTTTGGATGGAGACAAGATGACCATGGAAATGCGGTAAATCAGGCAAACAAACCAAACTTCGATCGCTATTGGAATGACTATCCACATAGTACGATGCGAGCATCTGGTTTAGCTGTAGGACTTCCTGAAGGTCAAATGGGGAACTCGGAAGTCGGGCACACAAATATCGGTGCTGGGCGAGTGGTTTATCAAAGTATTACACGAATTGATAAAGCCATTGCAGACGGCGAGTTTGCCAAAAATCAGGTCCTTTTAGATACATTTGAACATGTGAAAACACATGATTCAGCCTTGCATCTCTTCGGTTTAGTTTCTGATGGAGGCGTGCACTCGCACATGCGTCAGTTGAATGCCTTTATCGAAGAAGCAAAGAAAAACGGCATCGAAAAAGTCTATATTCATGCCTTTACCGATGGACGAGATGTGGCGCCAGATTCAGCCGCAGCTTCGATTCAAGAGCTGCAAGATTTCTTAGCCAAAGAAGGCATTGGAGAAATTGCGACGGTAAGCGGGCGTTTCTACGCTATGGACCGGGACAATCGCTGGCCTCGAGTCAAACGGGCTTATGACGCGATCTATCATGGTGTCGGCCATCAAGCGGAAGACCCGGCAAAAGCGGTCCGAGACAGTTACGCTGAAGAAACATTTGATGAGTTCATTGAGCCGGTTGTGATCACAAAAGGAGATCAGCCAGTAGCTACAGTCGAAGATAATGATGCCATTATTTTCTTCAACTTCCGTCCAGACCGTGCGATTCAATT
>CAZKSU010000209.1:0-2856 GCA_964555455.1 uncultured Carnobacteriaceae bacterium | reverse complement strand
TGTCGCGTATAATGGCCAGCATACTTGTAAATTGCGAGAACAACACCACTCGTTTATTATTTTCTAAAGCTTCTTTTAAGTACTCAATTAAACGTTCAAGTTTAGCAGAACCGCCGGCATAATCTTTATCGATTAAGCGAGGGTCACAACAAATTTGACGCAGGCGAGTCATTCCTGCCAGTACTTTCATACGATTTTGTTCAAACGCATCTTCCTCTATCAATGACTGGACATCATTTCGAATCAGTGACAATTGCGTTTGGTAAAGTTGTTTCTGTTCTTCCGACAGCTCAATATATTCGATTGTTTCCGTCTTAGGCGGCAGATCTTCGAGCACATCTTCTTTCATGCGGCGCAAGACAAACAAATCAATTTTTTGCGCAATATCTCGCTCAGTCATATTATTGAAAGCCGTTTTCGAGCGGAACAAGCCGGGTAAAATAATGGAAAACAAGGACCATAATTCATTTAAATTATTTTCAATAGGTGTCCCTGATAAAGCGAAAATATTATTTGCATTCAATCGGCGGACAGCTCTCGTAGTTTTTGTGGTGTCATTTTTTACATTCTGAGATTCATCCAAGATGATTGTCTGGAAATTATGTTTCTCATAATAAGTGATATCTCTTTGGATCAATGGGTAGCTGGTGATCAATACATCGATATCATCCGCTTCAAGTGCGTTTTCGAGTTGTTTCTCTCGTTCTTCAACGGTTCCGCTGATGACTACGGTCTGTACAGACGGCGCAAATTGTTCAAATTCTTTTTCCCAGTTGTAAACTACACTGGAAGGACTAATAATTAAATATTTTCCTCCCACTTTTTCAATCTTGGATAAGATAAAGGTAATGGACTGAATGGTTTTTCCAAGCCCCATATCATCCGCTAAAACACCGCCCAGGCCATAGTAATCCAGCATGCTCAGCCATTTAAATCCGGTTTCTTGGTAAGGTCTTAAGGTTGCGTCCAGCCCTTTAGGCATATTGAACGACAAGTGCTTAGGATCTTTCAAATCTTTGATAAAGTCCCTAAACTCTTCTCCAATCAAAATGTTTTCTTCATTGACAACCGGGAGCCCTCTTAAGACAGATACGGAGGTGTTTTCGGTAATTTCTTCTGGTTCAAGATCCATTTTTCCAATTTTTTGAGAAAACTCTTGGAATTTTTCATCTTTCAAATCAATGATTTGACCCGATTTCAGCTGATAGAAACGTTTATCCGTCTTTTGAAGCTGCGTAATCAGCTGCGGCAATTCTTCATTAGAGACGTTGGTTACATCAAACCGGATATTTAACAGGTTGGATGTTTTATTCATTTCTAAAGCCATCGAAGGAGAGATATCCTCTTCATATATAATCTCTTGTGCCTCGCGAGTGAGATAGACTTTCATCAGGTCGCTTAATTCAGGCAAGGAATCATAGATAAACAGACTGATATCTTCTAAATCCTCTAAGAGATATTCCCCATTTTCTATCCGATGACGAGCGAAGTAATGCGATAATACGTTCAGAGCATCATTCTCCTGAAAAACATCGCGAATAAGAACAGCCGCGTCCTCTCCATGGTCAAACTGGTCGGAGTCTTTCTTTAAAGGGTGAATAGACGTCTTTCCATAGTTGAAGATCGGAAGAACAGTTAAAGCATTGTTTTTGTAATCAATTCTCAGCTCTGTTCTTAGCGGTTCTTGTTTAACTTCCTCTTCAATCGTCTCTTCCACTTCATAATGAAAAAGCTGCTTTAAACTCGGCATAATCAGAGAATAGAACGAGGTTAAATCTGATTTCGTCAACTTTAACGGCTCTTTAGACATCGCCTGGACTGTTTTCAGCAAACGCTGAGATTGGTTGAACTCAGCCACTTCCAGCAAATAAAATTGGGCATTGATGCTCAGCATATTTGCATTGGGATGGAGATGAACGAGTTTTTTCTTGTCGTCCTCTGTGATATCTAACAGGTAATGGTCTTCTTCCCTCTTTATAACGAAAGTAATCGGTATTTTGCCTTCATCTTCCATAATTTCGGGTGTCTCTAGCTCATTGATTGAACTTAACAATTTTGGCGGAGGCGCTAAACGCACAAACCCACCATCTGCTTTTGTTAAACGGCTGAGCAGTTCCGGAATATACTTCGGCGGTATGAGTAAGGAACCCGATGTGTTCGGTGTATATTGCCCGTAAATCGTATAAATCGTCTCTTCTTGTATCTTCCCTATTTCATAGATATAGGATAAGACTTGTCGGTCTTCAGGGAGAATATAATGGTTTTGCGGATCAAAGGTAAGCTGTTTACCAAAAGTGTAGTTTTCTCCTTTTAAGAGATGCTCAATCACTTCTACGATCTCTTTCACTACGTACAAGTGGTCTTCTCCCGCTTTTAAATAAAACTCATACTCAAAAGAATCTCGTACGGCATGCATATTCAGCACAAATTCAAATTGCAGAGGAGTTTTACTGAAGGAAATCGTTTGAGCATCAATATCCTTCTTTGCCTCTTCAAATAGACTATGAAGCACTTGTCTGTTTTGCTGCAAAGTCTGCAGCTGCCCGCTCGGCGCATTTAAATCTTTTACCTCATCTGAAACGAATGAATCAAAAGCTTCTTGGTTGATTGTATTTAAGTAAAACATACTAGCAATAACATGTGGACAAGCTCCGGATTGTTTTTGAAAAGCAGAACAGTCACACGAATACTTTTGAGCCAAACCATTCTCTAAAAAACTAAAATACGTTTTTTGATTTTGTTCCTCTTTCACAGTAAATTCTACTGAACGGTTTTCTCTATTCACTTTAATGCTTTTTACTTGTTTATTATCAAATAATTCTTTTCCTTTTTCATAATTCGTTTGATCGGTAGCTA
>CAZKSU010000208.1:0-2888 GCA_964555455.1 uncultured Carnobacteriaceae bacterium | reverse complement strand
GCCTCCCTGTTAGAAGGAATTACAGATGGCTTTTTAGGCCACTGGGGCTGGGTCATTTTAATTTTCATTTACTACATACTTTCTACAGTGCTGCCGATTGATAAAATTATCGGACGCATTTACCCCTTCTTTGGCGCCATTTTAATCCTGGCGTGTGTCGGAGTGGGCGTGACTTTATTTACAAGTGGAAATTATGCCAATATTCCTGAATTATCGCTAGCGAATATGCACCCAGATAATGTGCCTATTATTCCAGGATTGTTCTTTACCATCTCATGCGGTGCCATGTCTGGTTTCCATGCGACACAAAGTCCGATTATTTCACGAACAGTCGAAGATGAAGAAGAAGGACGTTTCGTATTCTACGGTGCCATGATTGCTGAAGGAATTATTGCAATGATTTGGGCAGCAGCAGCGATGGCTCTCTTTAATGGTCAAACACTCAGTCAAATTATTGCTGAAGGAACGGCTTCTTTAGCCGTTAGTGAAATTTCGCTGACACTGCTTGGAACGGTTGGCGGTACGCTCGCTATTCTTGGAGTGATTGTTTTGCCAATTACATCTGGAGATACGGCCTTCCGCAGTCTGCGTATGGTTATCGCAGATTACATCAACCTTCCGCAGGCGAGCTATCGAAATCGATTTCTCATTACTGCGCCAATCTTTGCCATTAGCGGCGCGTTAATGTTTATTGATTTTAATCTACTATGGCGTTACTTCAACTGGGCGAACCAGGCTACTGCAGTTATTGCTCTGTTCGTCAGTGCCTCTTATCTCTATCTGAAGAGCCGAAACTACCATGTGGCATTGGCTCCCGGAGTCTTCATGCTGTATATGGTCATTCTTTATCTATTGACTGAACAAATCGGTTTCGGGTTGCCGCTGACTATTTCTTATTGGATCAGTTTAGCGGTAACGGCGGTTATCTTAATCGCCTTTGCTCGTCAGATGAAGAAAATGAAAGAGGAACTTTCTCCAGACGATGATCTGATTAACGACCACAAACCGATTGAAGAACTTTATCCGGATTTAATTTAATCTTTTCTAAACTGGAAAAGGTCTGCTCAAAATGCTGAGCAGACCTTTTTTGCTTCTTCTCTTCTAGTTTTCGATGGCTTAGTCTGGAATGACCTCTCCAGTTTCCGCATCAAGCGTGACATCATTGCCATTTTCGATACTGATCTCGTAGACAGTCACTCCATCGTCTTCTTCAAGGGACCATTCTTCTACAAATTCTGAGCCGGCTGTGTCAACGGCTGTATCCATCGCTTCTTGAGGCGAGATAATCGCAGCGAAATCGATTGTATTATCTGTTTCCGTTTCGCTTTCTGTTTCTTCTTCAGTAATTTCACCTGTTTGGGCATCGACGTCTAATTCATAATCATTTTGTCCATCCCAGCCAGAGATATGGTATTCATAATTCCCGTCGTCTTCATCAAATTCCACTTGATCAATATTTACCTCTTGGCCAAAGGTGTCATGGAAAGTTTGCACGGCATCATCTAAAGAAACAGCAAACTCTACCCCATAAATTCCATTAGAGGTATCTGGCGTGTCGCTTGGCGGCGTGTCCGTTGTTGGATCATCATCGGCCGTACCATCTCCCGTCGTACCACCACCTGCTGCCCCATCGTCTGTTGTGCCGCCGTCTGTCGCCGCATCTTCTGCTGGATCCGTCGCTGGGTCCGTCGCTGGCTCTTCAACTCCCGGTTCTGTCGTCGGCTCCTCTGTGGTGCCGCCATCTCCACAAGCGGCTAATAAAACCACTGCCGATAGAGAAACTAGGCCTAAGCCTGCTTTTTTAATGAATGAATGACTCATAATCATTTCCTCCTTTTTTTATTACAAATAAATTTTAAAGCAGTGGAGAATTGCAGTCAAAAGTTACACCTTAAAAACGACGGCTACATGGTAAAAACCGCCGACAGCTTCTCTTTATCCGCCAGCGGTTTTCTCTTGAAAGCCAAAACTTATGCACAAAAAAACAGCCCATTTACAAAACTGTAAACAGGCTGTCATTTATTGACAAAGCATTAATTTTGTTTTGGATTATAGGTTGTAAAAAGCATCTTTACCAGCAAAGCGAGCGGTGTCCCCTAATTGCTCTTCAATTCTCAGTAGCTGGTTGTATTTTGCCATACGGTCTGAACGTGAGGCAGAACCTGTCTTGATTTGGCCAGCATTTGTCGCTACTGCGATATCTGCGATAGTTGTATCTTCTGTTTCACCCGAACGGTGTGAAATCACGTTTGTGAAGCCAGCTTTTTTCGCCATGTCAATCGCTGCGAATGTTTCTGAAAGTGTACCGATTTGGTTCACTTTGATTAGGATAGAGTTACTTGTGTCTGTCTCAATCCCTTGTTTTAATTTTTCAGTGTTGGTTACAAATAAGTCGTCTCCAACTAATTGGACTTTGTCGCCAAGACGCTCCGTTAATGTTTTCCAGCCGTCCCAGTCGTTTTCGTCCATACCATCTTCAATAGAGATGATTGGGTATTTATCGACTAATTCTTCTAGATAGTCAACTTGCTCTTCTGGTGAACGAACAGGTGCGCCTTCCCCTTCGAATTTCGCGTAGTTGTATTTGCCGTCTTCGTAGAATTCTGAAGCTGCAATATCAAACCCTAGGTAAACATCTTCACCTGGTTTAAGTCCTGCTTTTTCAATCGCTTGTAAGATATTATCAAATGAATCTTCGTTATATGCTAAGTTTGGTGCAAAACCACCCTCATCACCTACAGCTGTTGATAATCCTTTTTTCTTTAAAATTGCTTTTAAAGCGTGGAAGATTTCAGCACCCCAACGGATTGCTTCTTTAAATGAAGGCGCTCCAACTGTGAAGATCATGAATTCTTGGAAATCGATTGGTGCATCTGAGTGTGCACCAC
>CAZKSU010000207.1:0-2897 GCA_964555455.1 uncultured Carnobacteriaceae bacterium | reverse complement strand
GTCTTAAGCGCCGTATCCGTCATACCTTTACGAGCACCGTGAGTAGAGATAAACATTTCTAAAACAGATAGTCCTTCACGGAAGTTTGACGTAATTGGCAGCTCCATAATTTGGCCATTCGGACCAGCAATTAATCCACGAATACCTGCTAATTGGGTAAAGTTGGAGATTGATCCACGAGCTCCAGAGTCACTCATCATGAAAATACTGTTCTCATGATCAACATCTGTTGCTAAGTGATCTTGAATGTCATCTCTTGCTTGTGTCCAAATATCGATAACGTTTTGGTAACGCTCATCTTCGGAAATCAAACCGCGACGGTGTGTCGCATTGATTCGGTCAACTTTTGCACTCGTTTCTTCGATAATTTCTTCTTTAACCTCCAGAACAGGAATATCTGAAATCCCTACTGAAATACCTGAAATTGTCGAATAATGATAACCCAGGTCCTTCATCTCATCCAGCATTCTAGAAGTTTCTGCGACATGGAATCGTTTAAAGACTTCTGCAATGATGTTTCCTAAGTCGTTTTTCTTGAATGGCGGAACAGGTTCTAGATTTTTAATGTGTTCTTTAATATCTGTACCATAAGGTACGAAATACTTATCCGGCGTTTCATCTTCTAAGTTTGTAATAGAGGGCTCATTTAGGTACGGAAACTCATGAGGCATAATACGGTTAAAGATAATCTTACCGACAGTTGTAATCAAGAACTTGTCTTTTTGCGCTTCAGTAAATGTTTTCTTAGGCAAGTCCACTGTTTGTAAAGCGATGCGTGTGTGTAAGTGAACGTAACCTGTTTTATAGGCTTGGAAAACTTCTTCCGGTGTAGAGAAGGTCATACCTTCGCCAGGAGCTCCAGCCTTTTCAAGTGTTAGATAATAGTTTCCTAAAACCATATCTTGAGATGGTGTAACAACTGGTTTACCATCTTTCGGGTTTAGAATGTTTTGCGCACCTAGCATTAAAATACGCGCTTCAGCTTTTGCTTCTTCACTTAGCGGAACGTGAACAGCCATTTGGTCTCCATCAAAGTCCGCGTTGTACGCTTCACACACTAATGGGTGAAGACGTATCGCTTTTCCGTCGATTAAAACCGGCTGGAAAGCCTGGATTCCTAAACGGTGAAGAGTTGGTGCACGGTTCAATAGGACCGGATGTTCTTGAATAACATCTTCTAGTACTTCCCAAATGTCATCATCCAATTGTTCTACTTTTCGTTTGGCATTTTTAACGTTTGTTGCTAAGTCACGTTTAACGAGCTCACGCATAACATATGGCTTGAATAATTCAACCGCCATTTGTTTCGGCAATCCACACTCATACATTTTCAATTCTGGTCCTACAACGATAACGGAACGGCCTGAATAGTCAACACGCTTACCAAGTAAGTTTTGACGGAAACGTCCTTGCTTACCTTTTAGCATGTGTGAAAGTGATTTAAGCGGTCGGTTTCCTGGTCCAGTTACTGGACGTCCACGACGACCGTTGTCAATTAGAGCATCGACAGCTTCTTGCAGCATACGTTTTTCGTTCTGAACAATAATATGAGGTGCATTTAATTCAAGTAAGCTTTTTAGTCGGTTATTCCGGTTGATAACCCGACGGTACAAATCGTTTAAGTCACTGGTTGCGAAACGGCCACCATCTAACTGGACCATTGGTCGCAATTCTGGCGGAATAACTGGTAAAACATCCATAACCATCCAGTCTAGCTCATTTCCAGAATCCTTAAATGAATCCATGATATCTAAACGACGAATAGCGCGTGTACGTTTTTGCCCAGATGCAGTGTGCAAGAACTCTTTCAACTCCGCAACTTCAGTTTCTAAATCAACATCGTTTAAAAGCAGTTTAATCGCATCTGCACCAATTTCAGCGCGGAATGCATTGCCATACTCTAAACGGTAGTCACGGTATTCAAACTCATTCAATAACTGTTTTTTCTCAAGTGGTGTGTCACCTGGTTCAATCACTACATATGAAGCATAGTAAATAATTTCTTCCAGCGACCGCGGGCTCATATCTAAAATAAGTCCTAACCGGCTTGGAATCCCTTTAAAGTACCAAATATGAGTAACAGATGTCGCTAATTCGATGTGACCCATACGTTCACGGCGAACTTTTGAATTTGTTACTTCAACCCCACAACGGTCACATACGATTCCTTTATAGTGAATTCGACGATATTTTCCACACGAACATTCATAGTCTTTTGATGGACCGAAAATTCGTTCACAGAAAAGGCCGTCTTTTTCAGGTTTTAGTGTACGATAGTTGATAGTCTCTGGTTTTTTTACTTCCCCAAAAGACCACTCGCGGATCTTATCAGGTGAAGCAATAGAAATTTGAACATGATTAAATCTATTTACGTCAATCAAGGGGGCAAACCTCCCTTTATGATTTTTTTGAACTGCCCTGTGTTCAATGGTATTTCGCATAAACAAGGAATTCGGAAACCGAACGCCTTGTTTTGCGACTCATACCTTAACTCTTATTCTTTAAGCTTTGCTTCTTTCGCTTCTTTCTCAGCTGCAGCAGCACGCTTCGAATCTTCTTGCTTTTTAATTTCTTCTAGTGAGTCAATATTGCTAAATGCGTCATCGTTGTCGCCAGTCTCTAATTCTACTTCTTTGTTTTCATGGTCTAACACTTTCATATCCAGACCAAGTGCTTGTAATTCTTTTACAAGAACACGGAAAGATTCAGGAACGCCTGGTTTTGGTAATGGTTCACCTTTAACAATCGCTTCATAAGTTTTCACACGGCCATCTACGTCATCTGATTTGTACGTTAAGATTTCTTGCAGTGTGTATGAAGCACCGTAAGCTTCCAGTGCCCAAACCTCCATCTCTCCGAAACGCTGTCCACCGAATTGGGCTTTACCACCAAGTGGC
>CAZKSU010000206.1:0-2904 GCA_964555455.1 uncultured Carnobacteriaceae bacterium | reverse complement strand
AATGCTTTATACTACACGCGCCAAGGCACCGATCGTTCGCTTGAAGTGAATGTAGAAGCAAACGATAAAATGGCAGAGTACTGGAAGTCGACTCGTGAATACTATGCTTCTTTTGAAACAGACCTTAAAACGGCTTTTACAAAAGTTTACGATGTAGAAGTGCCAGGCGGGCAGTACAGTAATTTACGGGCTCAAGCCAATTCCTTAGGTTTAAGTACTCGTTTTGACGACGTTTTAGATATGTATAAACGAGTAAACTTACTGTTCGGGGATATTGTGAAAGTCACTCCGTCATCCAAAGTGGTGGGGGATATGGCGTTATTTATGGTTCAAAATGAGTTAGATGAAGACAGTGTAATTGAACAAGGGCCCTTTTTGGACTTTCCTGATTCAGTCATCTCCTTCTTTGAAGGACAGATTGGGCAGCCAGCTGGAGGCATGAATAAAGAACTTCAAAAGGTTGTCTTAAAAGATCGTGAATTTATAACGGACCGTCCGGGCAAACATATTGCCCCGTTCGACTTTGATCAGGCCCAGCAAGAATTAGCACAAGTCCTTCCGGAAAGAGATATCACCGAAGAGTCATTGCTCAGCTATGCGCTCTACCCGAAAGTGTATAAAGATTACCTGAACTTCTATGAAGAGTACAATAAAGTTCAAGTGATTGATACGCCCACTTTCTTTTACGGAATGGAATTAAATGAAAAAACCATTGTTGAAATTGAAGCCGGCAAGTCACTGTTAATTGAATTAACAAGTATTGGCCCGCTTAAAGAAGGCGGAAACCGTACCGTTTACTTTGATTTAAATGGCTTGCCTTATGAAGTGGAAGTTCCTGATCGAAATGTTGAAGGAACAGCGGTTGTTCGTCCAAAAGCCGATAAAATGAACAACAAAGAAATCGGTGCTCAAATGCCTGGTACTGTCATTAAAGTATTGGTACAGCCAGGAGATGAAGTGACGCAAAACCAGCCATTAATTGCGACAGAAGCAATGAAGATGGAATCGACGATCCAAGCGCCGGCAGATGGGGTTATCAAGAAAATCTATGTAAGTGAGCAAGAACAAGTAAAAGGGGACGACCTCTTGATTGAGTTTGAATAAGAAAAATGACAGAAATAAAAAAGACTGATTGTCTCGCGACAGTCAGTCTTTTCTTTATGAGGGTTTAATCTCATCCTAATAAGCAATTTTTACGCAGATTCCACTTCCATAAGACGGTCGTGAATTTCTGCAAGTTCAATTTGACGTACTCGTTTTGGTAGGAACATACGGATTTCTTCCTCATTGTATCCAATTTGCAGTCGACGATCATCCATGATGATTGGTCGGCGAATCAAACTTGGCTCTTCGATGAATAAATCTAAAAGTTCACTCATTGACAATGTGTCAAAATCAACGTCTAAGTTCTTATACGCCTGAGAACGGTAGGAAATAATTTCTTCGGTTCCCTCATCTGTCAACATCAAAATCTCTTTGATTTCATCTCTTGTGAGTGGGTCGTGGAAGATGTTCTTCTCTTCATATTCTAAACCTTGTTCTTCTAACCATGACTTCGCTTTCCTGCAGGAAGTACAGCTTGGTGAGACATAGAGTTTAATCATGAAAATCTACTCCTTTGTAAAAAAAGATCTCGCTCTAACACCTTAATGAGTAGAAGAAGTTTCAACATATTCCTATATGTATCTTACTTAAAGAAACTTCTTAAAATGCGAACGACTATTTCCTAATTTATATTATAGCGATGTTTGTAAAGCTTTTCAAGAGCTCATTTGATTTTCTAGCAATCTTCACATAGTTTTAACAAAAAAGTAACGCCTCATTTTTGCTTTATTCTATAGAAGAGATTTTAGTCTGCGGGCAAGGAGGATATGTGCTAAACTGTAAAAAATAGCTTGAAGTAAGAGGTGAAGTGATGAATCCTATTGTAAGATTGGCTATGAAATTGATATCGTCTCCCCGAATTGATATCCAAGAAGACTATACATGGATCAGAAAATTTCAGCAGTTCTTTTATGGCGCATCTGCTGATGATTACCAATTTTTAGATAAAAAAATATACTCGCCAGATGAAGGCCATGAAATTCCCGTGCGCATTTTTTATCCAGAGAATAGACGGCATGAAGAACATATTGTTTATATTCACGGGGGAGGCTGGGTCACTGGGAATATTGATACTTATACATCCGCTTGTGCTAATATTGCGGATAAACTAGGCCGAGTGGTTTACTCGATTGACTATCGCCTAGCGCCTGAACATCCCTTTCCAGCGGGACTGAATGACTGCCTGGCTGCGGTAGATTATTTGCTCACCCCTAAACCCAGAGAGAAAAAGAAAAAATGGATTTTAATGGGGGATTCAGCAGGGGGGAATCTGGCTGCAGCCGTTTCTTTAAAGCGAAGAGATGAAAATAAGCGTCTGCCTGATGTTCAAGTTCTTTTGTACCCCTTGCTGCATTGGGACCATACAGAAAATTCCCCGTTTAAATCGGTCCAGACCAATGGGTATGATTATGGTCTGACGATCAAAAAAATTCAAGCGTATATGGAATTGTATGCACCAGATGAAGAGATGCGAAAAACCCCATACTTAGCGCCTCTAATGGCCAGCAATTTAAGGAATCAGCCGGACACACTCATTATTACAGCAGAGTTTGATCCCTTAAGAGATGAAGGAGAGGCTTACGGAGCAGCATTAAAAAAAGCAGGAAATAAAGTGAAAGTCCAGCGGATTTTAGATGCTGTTCATGGTTTTATTACTTATCCGCCCTATGTCACGCCTTTAGCTAGGGCTTATGAAATAATGAATGAATTTTTGAATCACTGAGAGAAGGAGAGCAGTTATGGAGACAGAGAATTGGATCCGATTGGATAATGCGTCAAATATCTTTTTGGCCGCACGCA
>CAZKSU010000205.1:0-2909 GCA_964555455.1 uncultured Carnobacteriaceae bacterium | reverse complement strand
GTGCGCCGCCGCATGAAATTGAATAAAAACAACGTTTATTTTATTCGTTTAAATAAGGAAGCGAAACGTATTTTATCCGAATTGGATATTTTGGAAGCCATGGTAGAAGAAACCCATTTGCCGGATGAAATTAAAGGAAACGAACAGAAAATACAATCCTATTTGCGGGGAGCCTTTTTAGCTAGAGGGTCGGTCAACAGCCCGGAAACAAATAGCTATCATTTAGAAATTCATTCGAGTAGTATAGAGATGAATCAAGACATTATCGACATGATGGAGACGTTTGAGTTAAATCCCAAAACCCATGAACGAAAAAATGGGGGCTTCATGACGTATTTAAAAGAAGCGGAGAAAATTGCCGATTTTCTCGGAATTATTGGCGCCAATAATGGGCTGTTTCAGTTTGAAGATGTTCGAATTGTCCGCGATATGCGCAATTCCGTCAACCGCCTCGTCAATTGCGAGCAAGCCAATTTAAATAAAACAGTGAATGCAGCAACCAAACAAATTGAAGCGATTCTCTTAATCGATAAAGTCCTTGGTCTCAATGCTCTGCCGGAGAAAACACAGGAAATTGCCCATCTGCGTCTGGAAAACCCAGAAGCGAGCTTGAAAGAGCTGGGCGAACTGGTCCCGGAAAATCCCATTTCGAAAAGTGCCGTTAACCATCGGATGCGTAAGCTTACGAAGATGGCAGAAGAGCTGGAAGAGAGTGCAGTAAAAGGTTAAAAGAAGAAGTGTTTAGTTTGACCTTTCTTGACCAATTCGTTATAATGAACGGTGTAATCGAGAACTCGAATTGAAACGATTGAAACTTTAGGAGGAATAACATGAATTTAGTACCAACAGTTATCGAGCAATCACCACGCGGTGAACGTGCTTATGATATTTATTCGCGTCTATTAAAAGACCGCATCATCATGTTGAGTGGTCCGATTGATGATAATGTAGCCAACTCAGTGGTGGCGCAGTTATTATTCTTAGATGCTCAAGATCCAGATAAAGATATTTATTTATACATTAACTCGCCAGGCGGAAGCGTGACAGCAGGAATGGCGATTTTCGATACGATGAACTTCGTGAATGCCGACGTTCAAACGATTGTTATCGGAATGGCTGCTTCTATGGGAAGCTTGCTGTCGACAGCAGGAACAAAAGGGAAACGTTTTGCTTTGCCAAATGCGGAGATTATGATTCACCAGCCATTAGGCGGTGCACAGGGTCAAGCAACTGAAATCGAAATTGCTGCCCGTCATATTCTAAAAACGCGCGAGAAATTAAACGAAATTCTTGCGGAGGCCACAGGCCAGCCCATTGAAGTCATTGAGCGCGATACCGACCGTGACAACTTCATGAGCGCAGAAGAAGCCAAAGAATATGGATTAATCGATGAAATCATCGACAACTCTAAAAAAATAGGCGACAACTAATTATCTAAATGAACGAAGAAAGCTTGCTACTTTTATAGGTAGTAAGCTTTTTTGTTTTCAGCAGCTTAAAAGTGTCTGACCTTTATGAAAGAGACAGAAAAGCAAGCTGGACAACTTCTGTCCATCCAGTCCTTGCTCATTTCACTTATTAACCCGTTTCACAAGCTTATCATTGGGAATTTTTCCGAATCCTCGTATAATGGAGGTGTGTGAAGAAAACCGCTTCACAAGACAGAAGCCTCAACGCTTGGGCAAAAAAAGTCCCGGTGTTAAATTAAATGGTTGACATCTGTCCCGCTTGCTGTTATATTGATTAAGGAACAAGCGAGAGGAAGTGAAAGATGTTATCGGTAATCGAAAAAGTGCTTCCTGATGCTTATGAATTATTGCTGAGACGTTATCAGATTATGAAAACAATCAACAGAGAGAGCCCGATCGGGCGAAGGTTGTTAGCTGAAAAAGTTAATTTAACCGAACGCTTAATCCGAAGTGAAGTGGGCATCTTAAAAAAACGCCGGCTCGTATTAACTTCAACTGCTGGTATGGTGTTAACACCAGAAGGAGTGGACGTCTTACAGGAACTTGATGAATTATTAGAGGAGACTTCTTACATTCATCAATTGGAAAGAGAGTTAGCAAAGCATTTGAATATCCATGCTTGCGAAATCGTTCCAGGCAATCTTAATGAAGATTCGACCGTTCTCGCGATGATGGCTGAGCAAACGATTAAAGTGATGAATCGACTTCTTGGAAACGGGGAGCAGATTATCACCGTAATGGGCGGCACAACATTAAATGAAGTAGCCAATCACATGGATGAAAGTCTAAGTGATCAGCGCGAATTATTATTTGTCCCAGCTCGCGGAGGTCTTGGTGACCACACCATGATTGAAGCCAATGTTATTGCTCAGAGAATGGCTCAGCAAACCGGCGGACAGTTCCATGGGCTGTATGCTCCGGAACATGTACATAAACGCATTTACGACGAACTGTTGAATGAGCCGGATATAAAAAACACAATGCAATTAATTGAAAGTGCCTCGCTGATTTTATACAGTATAGGTAACCCGATAGAGATGGCCAAGCGTCGAGGGTTAGATGAGGAAACATTGAAACTGCTTATTGAAAGAGAAGCCGTTGCAGAAGCATTTGGCGAGTTCATCAATAAAGAAGGAGAAGTAGTGTATAAACTGTCCAATATTGGACTGCAATCTTCTTCGCTTAAAAAGATTGAACACAAAATTACTGTAGCCGGCGGAAAAGAAAAAGCCGTAGCGATTGAATCGTATTTAAAGACTGCTCCATCCCATACTTGGCTGATTACAGATGAAGCAGCAGCAAAAGAAATTTTAAACGGGGGCAACCCTTTAAAATAAAAAAAGGTAAGATTTTCTAAGGAGGAAATCATTTATGTCATTGAAAGTAGCAATTAACGGATTTGGAAGAATTGGTCGTTTAACTTTACGTCGTCTATTAGAA
>CAZKSU010000204.1:0-2982 GCA_964555455.1 uncultured Carnobacteriaceae bacterium | reverse complement strand
AGAACGGTTCAGTAGTAGCCAAAAACAGCAAGCTAGTTAAATCTTCAGATTTATGTCAGAGGAAAGGAAATTAATTTAATGCTTAGTAGTATTGCAATGATTGTTTTATTGGGGATCTTTACTCATGTAATTTGTAGAAAAATAAATATTCCTAGTTTAGTTGGCCTTATTTTTATCGGCA
This sequence comes from uncultured Carnobacteriaceae bacterium, assembly GCA_964555455.1. Lineage (GTDB taxonomy): Bacteria > Bacillota > Bacilli > Lactobacillales > Carnobacteriaceae_A > Atopostipes. The sequence goes on along the minus strand of CAZKSU010000204.1, from coordinate 2,801 downwards.
TATTAATTGGTCCATCGGTCTTAGATTTGCTTGATTCAACGTTATTGGAAATATCTGCAGATATGCGGCAAGTTGTTTTAATTATTATCCTTACTCGAGCAGGTTTATCATTAAATTTAAACGATTTAAAAAAAGTGGGACGTCCAGCAGTTTTGTTAAGTTTTCTCCCAGCAACCTTTGAAATCATCGCTACGATGATTTTTGCGCCAATATTTCTAGGCTTGTCTTTAATTGAATCCGCACTTTTAGGAGCTGTTTTAGGAGCCGTTTCTCCCGCAGTGGTCGTCCCTAGAATGATTACATTAATCAATAAAAAAAGAGGAACCAATAAAGGCATACCTCAACTTATTTTGGCTGGTTCTTCCGTCGATGATATCTATGCATTGGTGATGTTCTCAGCCTTTTTATCCTTAGCACAAAGTGGTGAGTTTCATTTCTTTAGTCTCTTAGACATTCCACTTTCAATCATTTCTGGTGTTTTAATTGGTTTTTTGACTGGTTACTTCCTTTCTATGCTATTTGAAAAAGTTCAATTACAAGCTATTATTCAAGTGCTAATCATGTTGAGTCTCTCTTTTATTTTAGTGAGTATAGAAACATGGTTTGTGAATATTCCGTTCTCCGGAATTTTGGCTGTGATGAGCATGAGTATTGTGATTTATCGACAAATTCCTAGCCAAGCGGATCAAATTTTACATCTCTATAACCAATTATGGATTCCAGGCGAAATTTTCTTATTCGTTTTAGTCGGTGCTTCTGTAGACATACATTATGCATTTGCGGCTGGCTTCACACCCGTGATCGTCATTCTTTTAGCTCTAACCCTACGAACAATTGGTACATGGTTAAGCGTAAGTGGTTCCATTTTAAATACGAAAGAGAAAATGTTCTCTGCGATTGCTTACATACCCAAAGCCACTGTACAAGCTGCAATAGGTGGTGTTCCACTTGCTTTAGGGCTTCCAGCCGGAGAATTAATCTTAACAGTGTCGGTATTAGCCATTTTAATTACTGCACCTCTAGGAGCCTTTGGAATAGATTATTCCTATAGAAAGCTATTGACAAAAGATTAGATTTAAAAGAGCCTGCAAAAATGCAGGCTCTTTTATGCTATCTGCAGGAATAAGATTCCCTAGCCTATATAAGACAAAGTATGTATGTAATTTGTAGATTTAATTTATGGGCTTCCAAAATTGCTCTTGTTTCGATACACAACTCTGTAGAGGCCTTAATCACTTCAAGTGCGACCCTTGTTAAGATTTGTCCATCATTTGTCTAAGCTGCAGCAGCTCTACCCCATCCAGAGGAATACCTTTTCTCAATTAACTCCTTTGCAGATTGATAAAGTTTTTTGTTTACATCTGTATTTTTCATTTAATGACAATCTTTCATAAGTAATCATTGGGCTCTATAATTTCAACTTCCCCGCTTTCCGATAAGAACTGATTGACTAAATACAAATGACCTGACCCTATGATTAACAATATTTTATCCTCTTTGCCGTCAGCTAAATCTAGAAGGTTCTTATAAATGATAAGATTTCTTTGGTACCACCATCTTAACCAGTCAATTCCGATATATTCATAGTTAGTTCCTATTCTTGCAATCTGCATATAAGCTTGTTGTTCTTTTGCTGGATTTTCTTTGTTATTTAGCCGTTTCAACGTTTCTAAAACAGTTAGCCCCTCAAAATTCACTTCTAATTTAGATAGATACTCCTCCATAATTGAAGAATAGAGAGAAGGCTGCTTTTGTTTTGCCCATTTAAATACTTCATCAATGCCTCGATTACCACTATTCTCCATCCAGTCAATGCCGTAAATATTTTCGAGTTCCATTTGTTTGCTTATTCTAAAACCTAATTGGTGAACTTCATTTAAAGAAAGTTCAAAAGATTCATTTAAGTAAGCCTGATAATTTTCGTTCAGGCGATTGTTCTTCTTTTTTTCTACTTCCACGGCAACTTTTGTCGGCTGAAATTTCGAAATGTTTTCAACGACTTCTAAAATTTCTTGCTGTTTTTCTTCAGAAGTCAGCTGTCCGTTCTCTACTTGAACCAAGTCTGAGGAGCCTTGAAAATGAAAAGTGCCGAGAACCATGACTTGTGGTTTCATTTTTGTCACAATATTCCCTCCATTCTCTTTTCTATATCATCATACAAATTAATTATTCACTTCACGATTCGAAGACTCAATGACTAAATCAAATTTTTTACTCAGCGGATGCATAAACAATTCGTATTGCATTCTTCGTTGAACGTGGGAGTTTCTCAAATGCTTTGCACTCCGACCTCTTTCTGAGACGTCTCGCATTAATCGTCTTTCAAGCTCCGTATCGCCATCCACATGTAAATAAATCGTAGAATCAAATAAATCCAGGTCTAAAAAAGCGACACTCATTCCTTCTACAATACTGATTGTTTTGTCTGAAGTCAGCTGTGTGCTTTTTGAATAATGGGTCTCAATAGTTTTAAAATCGATGCCTTCTCGCATCATTTCGATATCTCTTCTGAGCGCCAGGAGATTGTGAGCAGCTGGGTGACAAGCCGTCATTTTATAAGCCTGCTTTTGACCTTCGTATGCATATTCTATCCGGGTATATTTTCTGACATCTGTAATAATATAAGGGTCAGTATTCAAATAGTTGACTTCAAAGTCTAAGGCAGCCATTAACTGTTTGGCAAAAGTCGTCTTCCCGGAAGCCCCTGGACCAGAAATGCCAATAATCATTCTCTCGTTCTTTTTACTGCTTAATTGTTTTGCAATAGCTTGGATTCTTTTGTCCATAGCCGCTCCTCCTGA
>CAZKSU010000203.1:0-2992 GCA_964555455.1 uncultured Carnobacteriaceae bacterium | reverse complement strand
AAGCAGCATAATTAAGATTAATCAAACAATGAACAGTAGATTGGTTCCTTTAGAGAGTTTCCAAATAACCCATAGTATCGGGATTGACTTAAGAGAAAATAATCTAAAACATCTACAGATGCTCCTGACATAAGTAAGCAAATTACAAATAAAAATACCCAAAACTAGTGTATAAATTGCTTCATAAGTAGTTTTGGGTAGAGATTGATTTGGATTTTTGCTCAAACAAATATTAGCGGTATTCTTCAGTCAGTCCTCTTAAGAAATTACGAATATAACGATCTCCACAAGGTTTGTAATTTCGATGCCCTTCTTTTCGAAGAACAGCACTTAATTCACTTTTGGAGATTTCAACCCCTTCATCTTCTAAAAGCTCGAGGATATCATCTGACGTTAGAGACAGAGCAATCTTCACTTTCTTTAAAAAGAGATTATTGGCATTTCCTTGGTTCAATTCTAACTTCGGCTCGGGTCCATCTTTTGGTCCGCGTTTAAATGTAATGAAGCCATTTAAAAAGCGTTCGAGCATTTCATCCGAACACTCTAAAACGTATTTGTTTTCATCTTCCACGTCTTCACTATTGTCTTCAGATTTTTTTAGTAAGGCATCTACTTTTTTTCTACTCATAGACTGCCCACCCAATTCAAAAATTTCGACCATTTCAGAATCACTTAAATCCAGGGCATAGCGCAATCGAGTTAGTAAATCATTATTATTCATTATTTAATCACCTTTCGTTTTCTGTAGTTGATTATACCAAAGTTTCCGGTCATTTAGCAGTGAAATTGACTATTAAAAAAGACAGCTCAATCACATGAACTGTCTCTCTTTCTCTATAGTAGTATCCTAATTTTTGTGCCATTGTTTATTTCACTTTCTACTTGGATCTCGCCATTATGAGCTTCAATGACTTCTTTTGCAATCGACATGCCTAGGCCCGTCCCTTTATAATTTACGGTGTTGGATCCACGGTAATAGCGGTTGAAAAGCTGCTCCAGCTCTTCTTCAGCCATTCCTCGACCATTGTCTTCAATTTCAATCAGAATATGATCCGGCTGCTTTTCTAAACGTACACTGACTTCAGTTCTCTCCTCATTATGAATCAAGGCATTATAGATTAAGTTCTCGATACATCGCCTCATCAGCTCTCGGTCAAAAGCATAAGTGATTTCTTCCTCTGCAGGTTGAAAGACAATTGTTCGCTCAGAATACGCTGGATGATTTAATGTATCAATGATAATTTCTCTTATAAAAGACGTCAAGTTGCCCGTTTCTTTAGTTAAAGCAATCCCATCATGTATTAATCGTTCATTTAAACGGAGTTCTTCGATCATCTCTTCCATATAGAGTGATTTTTCATGGATTGTTTCTGAATACTTAGTGATTTCGTCCGGTGATAAATCATATTCTGCATCCGCTAAAATTTCGGAATAACCTTTTATCGACGATAAGGGTGTTTTCAAGTCATGAGAAATATTTGAAATCCATTCTTCACGTTGCTGCTTTGTTTTCTCACGTTCTCTTTCACTCGACTGTAAACGGCTAGCCAACTGATTTAACTGTTTAAACACCGGCTTATACAAACCTTTTTCTGTATGTTTCGGTTCATATTCCCCATCCGATAGTCCTTCAACCCCATGTATGATTTTCGTCACCGGTTTTGCGATTCTTCGTGAAAAGGTAAAGCCCATGATCAATAAAATAATAAAAGTGGCTGCTAACATATATTTACCAAATTGCTGGATCATTTCTTTACCTATTTCAAAATGATCTAAGGAAAACCATTCTTCAGTTTGTAGCCCAACAATAAAAATGATGTCTTCATTTGTCACTCCAAGATTGTAAACATAGTTTGCTCGGAAACTATCTGAGGCTCCGATTAGATCTATTTCAAATGGTGAATAATGATCCGCTAAATGAGGTATTGTATTATAGGACTCAATCACATAGCCTTCTCTATCTAAAACTTGAAGCCAGGCATCTTCTGCGACTAAGCGTTCCATGCCTTTGTCAGAAAGAATGACTTCCTCATTTTCATCTAAATAAATTTCCTCTGAAAGACTATACGTGAACCCACGTGGAGTCTCTATAACTGTCTCTTCCAAATAAGTTAAAATGAAAAATGCGGACACCATCAACAATAGGGTTGATATAAACACCATCACAAGATATCTCAGCGTTAGTTTGATTCTCATGACTCTTCACCTGGATTAAATTTATACCCTAAGCCTCTTTGCGTTAAAATATATCTCGGATTGGCTGAATCGTCTTCTATTTTCTGCCGCAAATGGTGGATATGTACCATTAAGGCATTGTCGTTGCCATCAAAATCACTGCCCCAAACCTTCTCTGTAATGGTCACTTTACTTAATATTTGATTGGGATGGCGAGTGAAAAATAGAAGCAATTGATATTCTAAAGCGGTCAGTGAAATGATTTCCCCTGCTTTTTTTACTTCTCCTTTGACTTGATCAATGGTTATTTCACCAAAAGTCATTCTATTATTCTCTGGTTGGTTCAAGTACCCGATTCTTCGAAATTGTGCTTTGATTCGATACGCGACTTCTTTGGGGCTAAATGGTTTGGTGATGTAATCATCCCCGCCAATACCTAATCCAAGTAGTTTATCCACATCATCTGCCTTGGCGGATAAAAACAAGATTGGCGCATAAGTAAATTCACGGATTTTTTGGCAAACTTCATAGCCATCAATGTCTGGCAGCATAATATCTAAAACAATCAGCGATGGGTTGAGGATTCTTGCTTGTTCAATCGCTTCTTTTCCAGTCGTTGCTTTATAAATATGTCGAAAACCTTCTTTCACTAGAACTGTCTCTAAAATATCCAAAATGTCTTTTTCATCATCCACAAGTAAAATCTTCTTCTCTTTTTTGTCTTGGTCGTTTAGCATAATGGTCCCCCCTTTCATTTCAGTACATCATTAGTTTAAGCTATCCCTCTTAACTTGTACTTTAGTCAACCTTAAGTTTG
>CAZKSU010000202.1:0-3010 GCA_964555455.1 uncultured Carnobacteriaceae bacterium | reverse complement strand
GCTTTCTGCTCAAAATTAGGTGGTACCGCGATTAAACGCCCTATAAACAATGCATCGATCTATTGTTTATAGGGTTTTTTAACTTTTAAGGGCGCAGAGTACCCTTAGTTGGATATAGAAAGGGAGAAAATAAGCTATGAGCTTTAATCACATTAAAATAGAAGACAAGTGGCAAAAATATTGGGAAGAAAATGAGAGTTTTAAAACAGAAGAACACTCGGATAAGGAAAAGTTTTATGTCCTTGATATGTTCCCGTACCCATCAGGAGAAGGGCTGCATGTCGGACATCCGCTGGGCTATACAGCAACGGATATCCTTTCACGTATGAAACGTGCACAAAACTTTAATGTCCTGCACCCAATGGGATGGGATGCCTTTGGCTTGCCTGCAGAGCAATATGCGCTGGATACCGGAAATGATCCGGCAGAATTCACGCAAAAAAATATCAACACCTACAAAAAACAAATTAAAAGTTTAGGTTTCAGCTACGATTGGTCCCGTGAAATCAATACAACGGATCCTTCTTATTATAAATGGACGCAGTGGATTTTCACTAAACTGTATGAAAAAGGTCTGGCTTACCAAGATGAGGTGGCGGTTAACTGGTGTCCGGCTTTAAACACGGTGCTTTCGAACGAAGAAGTCGTGGATGGAGTCAGTGAACGTGGAGGACATCCGGTTTACCGCCGTCCAATGAAGCAGTGGATGCTGAAAATTACTGCTTACGCAGAACGCTTGCTGGAGGATCTGGAGGATGTTGATTGGCCAGAAAGCATTAAAGAAATGCAAAGAAATTGGATTGGCCGCTCAGAAGGAGCCCTTGTCCAATTTCCTGTCAAAGATTCAGACATCGTTTTAGAAACGTATACGACACGTCCAGACACGCTTTACGGGACGACTTATGTCGTTATCGCACCTGAACATAAAGTATTGGCGGATATTGTGTCAGCTTCGCGTAAAGAAGAAATCGATGCTTACGTAGAAGAAGTTGAACTGAAGAGTGAATTAGAACGAACGGCAACACATGATGAGAAAAACGGCTTATTTACTGGGGCTTACGTTGAGCATCCATTAACAGGAGAAGATTTGCCGGTATGGGTCGCCGACTATGTATTAGCTTCTTACGGTACAGGTGTGGTTATGGCGACACCCGCGCATGATGAGCGTGATTATGAATTTGCGCAGAAATATGACTTGCCGATCCGTCCGATTATTGAATTGCCAGAAGGAGAAGACCTTCCTTATGATGGGGATGGCGAACACATTCACTCCGACTTTTTAAATGGCCTCTACAATGAAGAAGCCATCGCAAAAATGATTGACTGGCTGGAGGAAAATGAGAAGGGACGCCGAGAAATCAACTACCGTCTGCGTGACTGGGTCTTTTCTCGTCAGCGCTACTGGGGCGAACCCATTCCAATTATCCATTGGGAAGATGGAACAACCACAGTAGTTCCAGAAGAAGACTTGCCGGTTGAACTGCCTAAAACAGAGAACATTCATCCGTCAGGAACCGGTGAATCTCCGCTGGCTAATATTGAAGAATGGGTCAATGTGACAGATCCTGAAACCGGGATGAAAGGTCGCCGTGAAACAAATACAATGCCGCAGTGGGCGGGCAGCTCTTGGTACTTCTTAAGATTTATTGACCCGCATAACGACGAAGCTCTTGCTGATCCTGCAAAACTGGAAGAATGGCTGCCGACTGATTTATACGTTGGAGGAGCGGAACATGCAGTTCTGCACTTGCTTTATGCCCGTTTCTGGCATAAATTCCTCTATGATTTAGGCGTTGTTCCAACAAAAGAACCTTTCCAAAAATTGTTTAACCAAGGAATGATTCTAAAAGATGGCGATAAGATGTCTAAATCCCGCGGAAATGTCATTAACCCTGACGACATCGTTGACCAATATGGGGCAGATACTTTACGTCTTTATGAAATGTTTATGGGGCCGCTAGAGGCTGCGAAGGATTGGACAGATGAAGGGGTAGAAGGAGCACGCCGCTTCTTGGAGCGTGTCTGGCGTCTATTTATTGACGAAGAAGGCAATGTGCGTGACCGCATCACCACATTCAACGACGGGTCCTTGGATATTGTGTATAACCAAACCGTCAAAAAAGTAACCGAAGATTTTGAAACCTTACAATTTAACACCGCTATCTCACAGCTGATGGTTTTTGTGAATGAAGCTTATAAAGTGGAGGGCCTGCCGATTGATTACGTCAAAGGATTCATTCAATTGCTGGCGCCTGTTACACCGCACTTGGGAGAAGAACTGTGGCATCGAGTGACTCAAAGTGAGGACAGTGTTGCTTATGAGCCTTGGCCGACGTATGATGAGGACAAATTGGTTTCGGATGAGATCGAAGTTGTTTTCCAGGTGAATGGGAAAGTGCGCGGAAAAGCCAAGGCTTCACGCTCAATTTCTAAAGAAGATTTAGAAACTTTAGCCCTTGAAAATGAAAACATTCAAGAGCACCTTGAAGGTTTAACGGTCCGAAAAGTTATTGTCGTTCCTGGAAAATTAGTGAATATTGTTGCGAACTAACGGATATGAAGAAATAGCGAATATTTCGTAAAGACGCAACCTTGCATTGATAATTGTGCAGTAAAATTGTAGAATAGGGACAGAAAGAAAAAAGAGCCTTGCTGCTCTTTTTTCTTTTTGTAACGCTATTTTATGATTCGCGAAAGTAGGATTTTTAAAAAATGAATAAAGAACAAGAAGTACAAAAAGATCACCGTATTGTAACGGGTTCATCTTGGATGACCTTTGGAAGTATCGTATCCCGTATTTTAGGTGCGATTTACATTATCCCATGGATGACATGGATGGGGACGCAAGCTCAAGCGGACTCGGCGCATGCGCTGTTCCAAGTGGCTTACAATCCTTATGCTTTTTTCTTAGCCATTGCCACTGCTGGTGTGCCGTCGTCTATTTCAAAACAGATAAGTCACTTTAATGCCCTTGGAGAGTATGAGATTTCTAAGAAAATTTATAAACAAG
>CAZKSU010000201.1:0-3033 GCA_964555455.1 uncultured Carnobacteriaceae bacterium | reverse complement strand
CAGGTCATGAAGGATATATTCCAATTCGTGAATTATCAACAAGCCGTGTATCAGACCCTGCAGACGAAGTAGAAATAGACGAGCGAATTCGTGTAACTGTCTTGCGTATGGTAAGTGATAAAGAGCAAGGAAGCTTTATCCTTTCTAAAAAGCGTGTAGACCAGCGCGAAGTGTGGAATGAGCTTCAAGAAAAATTTGACAACGGTGAAACAGTAGAAGCTGAAGTAAACCGTGTGGTTAAAGGTGGAGTAACTGTCGATTTAGGTGTGCGCGGATTTGTTCCGGCATCTCAATTAGACACTCGTTTTGTTCGTGATTTATCGCAATTCGAAGGAAACACTTATGAATTCAAAATCATCGAAATCGATCCACAAAACCGCCAGCTGATTCTATCACGTCGTGAATTATTAGAAGCTGTTGAAGAAGAACAGCGTGCAGAAGCACTTGAGAACCTTGAAGAGGGCGCAACGGTAACAGGTACTGTCGTCCGTTTAACGAACTTCGGGGCATTTGTTGACTTAGGCGGAATTGATGGATTAGTTCATATCTCAGAAATTGCTCATGAACATGTAGAGCACCCTGAAGATAAACTGACTGTCGGCGAAGAAATTGAAGTCAAAGTATTAAGTGTAGATGCAGACCGCGAAAGGGTTTCACTATCTATTAAAGAATTACAGCCTGGACCGTGGGATACTGTGGATGAAGAATTTGCAGAAGGTACAGAAACAACAGGAATTGTTAAACGAATTGTGGACTTTGGTGCATTCGTTGAACTAAAACCTGGAGTAGAAGGACTTGTTCATATTTCTGAAATGGCTCATCGCCATGTTGAAACACCGCATGAGGTTGTCAGCGAAGATGAAGAAGTGAAAGTAAAAGTCTTAAGTGTTGATCAAGGTGAACAACGTGTTTCATTAAGTATCAAAGCTTTAGAAGAAGCGCCTGAACGTGAAGAACAACCACGTCAACAATCATCACGTCAAGAGCCGCGTCAAGATGTTCGTCAGCCACAATTAAGAGACGAGGACGAAGAATCTGCTTTTACAATTGGAGACCAATTAGGTGACCAATTAAAAGGTTTATTCGGAAATGACGACGAATAATTCGCTTCTTAGCAATTTGTGAATAAAATAAAAAACACCCAGCTGATTTGCGAAAACAAAGAGGTTGGGTGTATATTATTGTTTAGAACAGAGGAAGATGTAAGAAGAATTTTTAGAAAGTTGGTGAAAATATGTCAAAACCTACCGTGGCAATTGTTGGACGGCCAAATGTGGGGAAATCCACGATTTTTAATCGAATTATTGGAGAACGTGTGTCAATTGTCGAAGATGAGCCCGGCGTCACACGAGATCGAATCTACGGGACAGCAGAGTGGCTAGGCAAGGAGTTTTCTCTGATTGATACCGGAGGGATTACTTTAGAAGACAGCCCCTTAGACGTTGAAATCAAGAGCCAGGCGGAAATCGCCATTGAAGAAGCGGACGTTATTATCTTTATTGTGGATATTCGCACAGGGATTACGCCTTTAGATGAAAGCATTGCACAAATTCTCTACCGGTCAGACAAGGATATTGTGCTGGCAGTTAATAAAGCAGATAACCCGGAGCAGAGAGAGCGTATGTACGAATTTTACGCTTTAGGACTCGATGAACCTTTCCCAATCTCAGGTACACATGGATTAGGGCTTGGAGATTTATTGGATCGCGTCGTGAGCTATTTCAAAGAAGATGCTTTAGAAGTGTACGATGAATCCACCATTCAGTTTAGTTTAATTGGGCAACCGAATGTAGGAAAATCAAGTCTAGTGAACAAAATATTAGGTGAAGAACGAGTCATTGTATCGGATCAAGAAGGAACGACACGTGATGCAGTGGATACTCCTTTCGTGGATGAAGAAGGACAGGAATTTGTTATTATAGATACTGCCGGAATTCGGAAACGCGGGAAAGTATATGAGAACACTGAAAAATACAGTGTTTTACGAGCGATGACAGCGATTGAACGTTCGGATGTCGTATTATGCGTCATCGATGCAGAAAAAGGGATCAGAGAGCAAGATTCGCGTGTCTTCAGCTATGCTCACGATGAAGGCAAAAGCATTATTTTATTAGTCAATAAGTGGGATGCGATTGAAAAGGATACACATACGACAAAAGAGTTTGAGCAAGAAATTCGCACACGCTTTAAGTATTTGAACTATGCGCCTATTCTATTTGTTTCGGCAGAAACAGGGCAGCGCCTGAACCGGCTGCCAGAATTGATTAAGCGGGTCTATACGAGCCGTATGCAGCGCATTCAGTCGTCTATTCTAAATGATGTGCTTATGGATGCTTTGGCGATGAATCCGACGCCTACCGTGAAGAATAAACGCTTGAAAGTCTTTTATATGACTCAAGTAGCCGTAGGACCGCCTACTTTTATTGTATTTGTGAATGATACAGAACTGCTTCACTTCTCTTATCAGCGGTTTTTAGAAAATCAATTGCGGGCGAATTTCGGTTTCGAAGGAACGCCGATTAAAATTATTCCGCGTAAAAGAAGCTAGCATTTTAGAGAAATAATGAAATAAATCGAGAAATTCTATCAAAAAAGATTGCAGTTATAAGGTTTATATGTTATCTTTTAAAATGAAATGTCGAGATGATTGACAATTTCACCTATTTATTCTCAAAAATGGGATTATAAAAAGTAAGGTTTGGTTTCAACTGAATCGAACTTTTTAGGGAGGTGTAAAAGTATGGCAAACAAAGCAGATTTAATTGACGGCGTAGCTGAAAAATCTGGTTTAACTAAAAAAGATGCAACTGCAGCAGTGGAAGGTCTTTTTGAAGTCGTAACAGAAACTTTAGCAGAAGGTGAACGTGTTCAAGTAATCGGATTCGGTACTTTTGAAGTACGTGACCGTGCTGCTCGTAAAGGACGTAATCCACAAACAGGAGAAGAAATTCAAATTCCTGCGACTAAAGTACCTGCATTCAAAGCTGGTAAAGGATTAAAAGATGCAGTAAAAGAGTAAAGAGTACAGTAAAC
>CAZKSU010000200.1:0-3052 GCA_964555455.1 uncultured Carnobacteriaceae bacterium | reverse complement strand
TTCTGCACAATAAATAATCTCTTTTTATGGGGAGTACAAATTGACATTCAAATCAAGTAGTCGGTACAATGAGTTTGAAAGTAAAAAAATTGAAGGGGTTGTAAAAGAAAATGGGTTACAAAAACAATCAACAGGGTTATCGTGAGGGTTTACTCGAGTCTCGTGCAGTTATTGAGCAAGGGAAATATGCACTTATTCCTCATGATGGACTTGTACAGAACGCAATACCAGGATTTGAAAACGTGAACATCACCATCCTAGGATCACCAAAGCTAGGCGCAAGTTTTAATGACTATATTGTAGAATTCCTAGAAGGCGGGAAAAACGAACGCGGCTTCGGTGGCGAAGGACTACAAACGTTTGTTTATGTACTATCAGGAAAACTAAATGTGAGCGATGGAGAAGAAACGTATGAACTGACAGAAGGCGGCTATGCTTACTTCCCAGTCAATGAAGTCATGTACTTTGAAAATGCTCAAGATGAAATGACAGAAGCTTTCCTATACAAACGTGCTTATGAGCCAGTTGAAGGTTACGAAGCTCACCGCGTTGTTGGAAACAAAAAAGATTTAGAACCAATTGAATATGAAGGAATGACAGACGTTCTATTGTGGGACTTCTTGCCGACAGATGACTTTGGTTTTGACATGAATATTCACATTTTAGAATTCCAGCCAGGTGGAAGTCACGGATATGTGGAAACACACTACCAAGAGCACGGTGCTTACTTGTTATCAGGAAAAGGAATGTATAATCTAAACAATAACTGGTACCCAGTTGAAAAAGGAGATTATATCTTTATGGGCCGTTACACACCACAAGCCGCTTACGGTGTTGGACGTGACGAACCATTAGCTTATATCTACTCTAAAGACGCAAACCGCGACCCGCAAATCTAAGAGATTCGAATAAGAGGAGGAGAATAAGTGGCTGAAGAAGTAAAAACAGTCAATGTAAGTGCTGAGCGTTTACATGAATTGATTAAAAATAAATTAATTTTAGCAGGATTACCTGAAGAACAAGCAGAAGAGACAACGAACCATTTGGTCTATGCGGACATGATTGGTGTTCATTCACATGGTGCTGTGCGAGTCGAATATTACTCTGAAAGAATCAGCAAGGGTGGAACAAACACGAACCCCGACTTGTCTTTTGAAAAAACAGGAGCAAGTACTGGAATTTTCCATGGAGACAATGCCCAAGGTCATTATGCAGCGAATAAAGCTTTAGAACCTGCGATTGAAATGGCTAAAGAAAGCGGATCAGCAGTTGTAGGAGTGTCTCAAGTCTCGCATACGGGTACTTTGTCTTACTATTTACGTAAAGTAGCTGAACAAGATTTAATTGGACTTGCCTTTACACAATCGGATCCAATGGTTGTGCCTTTTGGCGGATCAGAGGTTTACTATGGAACAAACCCTATCGCAATTTCTATTCCGCGCAGTGAAGGAGAGCCCATTGTCTTTGACATGGCGACAACAGTTCAGGCATGGGGTAAAATTTTAGATGCGCGTTCTAAAGGAAATGAGATACCTGATACATGGGCAGTAGATGAGACGGGTGCGCCGACTACAGATCCAAATAAAGTAGCCGGATTAGTACCTATTGCTGGACCTAAAGGTTATGGTTTGATGATGATGGTTGACGTATTAGCGGGCGTACTACTCGGTCTGCCTTTTGGTAAGAGCGTGAGCTCGATGTACGCTGATCTATCTGAATATCGTAATCTAGGTCACACCTTTATCCTTATTGACCCTTCACGATTTAGAGACATTGAAGAATTTAAAAAAGATATGGACCGAACAGCGGATGAATTACACGCGATTCAGCCGGCGCCAGGTTTCGACCAAGTCTACTATCCGGGTGAGCTAAGCAGCTTAGCCATGGCAGAAAACCGTAAAAAAGGCGTAGATATTCCGGAAACCATTATCGATTATTTAGAATCGGATGAAATTTACATCAATTCGTATGATGGCAAAGGAATTTTTGCTGACTAATACAAAAAGAAGACACAGAAATGTGTCTTCTTTTTTATCTATTTAGTTATGTTGTTTGCTCAATTCCAAAGCTAATCGAATGTTTAAAGAAACTTCTGGGTCATCGACTTGCACGCCGAGGATTTCCTCGCAGCGGTTAATTCGATACTTCACCGTATTCCGGTGGATAAACAATTCATTTGAAGTTTGAGTAATTTCCCCTTGGTTTCTAAGGTAAACATCTAAAGTTTGTCTCAAATCTATCTTTGACGCTTCGGAAGGATAAGCTAAGTCTTTTAAAACGCTTCTGCAAAAGTAATAAATTTCATTTTTATCAATTTGATTAAATAACTGTTCGACACCGTTATCCCGGTAAAAAATAACAGGATCTAATTTTTCTTCTTTGCGCCGCTCGTTGTGTGTAAGTTTCGCTTGTGTATAGGATTGTTCAATTTGATGCCATTCTTCAAACGGATAACCTACATTAAACACTAGCTCGCTGTCGATAAGCGCTCGAATTTTTTCAGCCATCTCGACTAATTTCTTTTCTAAATCTGTCGGCTGTTCTTGTAAAACAAGCACAATTTCACTATGTTCGACACGCCAAATAATTAAGGCCTGTTCGAAATACTCGTCCAGGTTCCTTCTCAGCCAGCGGTAGGATAAAAATAGCTGCTCATTCATCTTTAAAGTGGTTGAATGATTCGCATTCTTTATCATATCTCTATGGCTGATGTGAATCACCTGATGGAAATCGGATTGAATATAACCGTAGCTTCGGCTGATGGACAGCCAGTTCGACTCAATGACAGCCCCGCGGTTATGGTTGCTCAATAAATCATTAAAAAAGTGCGCTTCATTTGCGTACAAGGATTCATCGATTTTTTGGTTTTTGTATAAATTAAATTGAAAAACCAATGCCGCCTGTTCAAAAGCAAAAATAGAAGTAGGGTAAGGCACTTTCTCTGGATTTAAAATCAGTAAATAGTGTGGGATATATGAAAAGACGTTAATCTCCACGAGAAAAACATGCGTCTGCGTGCCATCCGTTTCTTCCACTATAAAAGAGCCATACT
>CAZKSU010000199.1:0-3091 GCA_964555455.1 uncultured Carnobacteriaceae bacterium | reverse complement strand
AAGGAGTGAACAAGTGATTGACTGGGAATGGCTCTACGGACGCTTGGAAACAGGTGAATACCGCATCCTCAAAGAGATACTCGATGTCTATGAAGCAGGAAATTATGAAAAAAGACCTCTAGCTGTTGAATTTACCATTCACTAGCTAAAAAGCCAAAAGCGCTTGGAATCTTCCAGTGCTTTTGGCTTTTAAACTGTCTTTTCGATCAACGGTTAGCTTAAATCATTTCTTTTTCAGTAAATAATTCCTTTTCCCGCCATCGTCCCCATCGATAATAGCTGAAAGCCGCTAAACTGCTTAAGATGAAACTGAGTCCCATGCCCAAAGCGATCCCATTTTCTCCCAGCGTATCCGAGAGAAAGTAAGTCATTGGATAGCGCAGCACCCAGAAGGAAATAACATTCAAAGCTAAGACCTGATACATGGCACCTGCCCCTTTAACCACCCCATTTAGGATAAAATTTACACCTAAAAAAGGATAGAAAAAAGCAATCAGCCGTAAATAGTGGGTGCCGAACTGCAAAGCATCAGGCTCTTGGATAAACAACCGAATGGCTGGTTCAGCAAAAATAAAGATCAGCAAGGCAATCGCCAGCATAAAAAGTGTATTGTATACAAGCCCGAACCTTGTAATTTTTGCTACTCGCTTCCATTTATCCGCGCCGATATTCTGGCCCGCCATACTATTAGCAGCGATTCCTAAAGATTGCGCAGGTATGATGATCATGCTGTCTAAACGCTTAGCTGCACTAAAGCCGGCAGTAACACTTGGACCGAATGAATTGACTACGCTCAAGAGAGCAGCGATTCCTGCTTGAATGACCGTGCTTTGCAAACCGGAGGGAATGCCTAAATTTAAGATAAGCAAGACTTCTTCTTTTGCTGGAATAGAAAGTTTCTTAAAAGGCGCTAATCGATTTCGAAGAATATATATGAGTCCTGTGATAAAAGCGAGACTTTGAGAAAAAACAGTCGCAATGGCTGCTCCATTCACTCCTAAACCAAAAGTTGATATAAAGAGAGGGTCCAATACTGTGTTGAGCATGGTGGCTATAAAAACGACTTTTAAAGGGGTCATGCTGTCGCCTAAAGCTTGCAAAATAGTGCCTATAAAGTTATAGCCAATAATAAACAAGATGCCCAGACTATTAATTTGCAAGTAAGTAACTGCCTCTTCTAGCATCGCTGCGGGTGTATTCAACAGCTGCAGAATCGGCTCTGCCAAGAAAAGCCCGCCGAAACTCGCTAGCATGCCCAGCGAAGTCAGCAGAATAACAAAAGCGTTTAAATAGCGGCTTAAGCCTTCCTGGTCCTCGTTTGAACGCTGCTGCGACAAAATTGTCAAAGTTGCATTATTAATGCCCAAAATAAAAGCTAATCCTACGTTGATCACTGTGCTCGCGACAGCTACTGATCCTAAAGCATTGGCTCCAAGTAAATTTCCTACCCATAAGCTGTCAATGAATTGATAAGAAACTTGAAGTAAATTAGCGAGAATAATGGGTATTGAAAAAGTAATCAGCTGTTTTCTGATGTTGCCCTTTGTAAAATCTTTTTGTTCCGTCATAAATCTCTCCCACCCTTTCTTCTGCAATCGCTTTATCTTTAATAATGTACCACATCTCTCTTTTTCTTAACACAAAAACGCCAAAGAGAAGATGCTCTCCTCTTTGGCGTTTAAACTGTTTTTTAATTAAGCATTTGCATACTGTCGGTTACGGCGAGAGTTTTGTTTTCCTCTCTTGCTAAACTGACCCGCTTGCTTTTTTCTTCTTCCCTTGCCTCTGCTATTCTTCTGTTCGGACTGTCCGCCATTGTTATTTGAGTGGCGCTTTGAAGAATTTCTATTTCTTCCTCTGGAAGAAGATTTATTAGGTTTTGCTTTTAATTCAAAAGGATTTTCTGTGTTTTCAGGAATAGTATCTCCTGTTAAACGCTGAACGCCTTTTAACATGGATCTTTCGCTATTGTCACAAAATGAGATAGCGACTCCTTCATTACCGGAACGTCCAGTACGTCCAATTCGGTGGACATATGTTTCAGGCACTTCTGGTAAATTATAGTTCACCACGTGCGACAAGTCTGCAATATCAATTCCTCGTGCTGCGATATCTGTTGCTACTAAAATTCTCGTTTTGCGAGTTTTAAAGTTGTTTAACGCACGCTGTCTTTGCTTTTGCGATTTGTTGCCGTGAATCGCTTGTGACTGATGTCCGTTGTTATTTAATGCTTGAGTTATTTTGTCTGCTCCGCGTTTTGTACGCGAAAAGACCAAGACAGATTCTAAAGATTTATCTTTCAGCATATAAAGTAAAAGATTTGTTTTATTGCTTTGATCTACAAAATAGACTTCTTGCTTGATTCTCTCAGCAGTCGTTGACACTGGAGTAACTTCTACCCGAACTGGGTTTTTCAAAAGTTCTTTGGTTAATTTCTCGATCGCTTTAGGCATTGTAGCTGAGAAAAACATCGTTTGTCTTTTGTTCGGAATAAATTTGACGATTTTCTTTACATCATCAATCATTCCCATATCTAACATCAAGTCTGCTTCATCTAACACAAAATGCTTCACTTGCTGCAATTTGATAAAGCCTTGATTGATCAAATCTAATAATCTTCCGGGAGTAGCGACAATAATATCTACACCGCTTTTTAATTTTTTCGTTTGACGGTATTGAGGAACGCCACCATAAATAACGGCTGTTTTCACATTTAAGTATTTCCCGTACTTTTTAAAACTTTCGTCAATTTGAACGGCTAATTCTCTCGTAGGTGCAATGATTAAAGATTGGATTGGTCGTTTCGAGGAGGAGGTTGAGTCTTGAGTAGCGATAGCTTGTAAAATAGGAATAGCGAAAGCAGCTGTTTTACCAGTACCTGTTTGAGCGCTTCCTAGCAGATCGCGGCCTTCAAGCAATTCTGGGATAGCCTTTTCTTGAATCAAAGTAGGCTTTTTATACCCTTGGGAATCGAGTGCGCGTTGGATTGGTTCAATTAAATTTAATGTATTAAAGTTCAAAAACATTCTCCTTGTAATATATAATAGTTAAAGTTTTTCTAGGTAATCTTTAAAAACCCTCAACACTATTA
>CAZKSU010000198.1:0-3100 GCA_964555455.1 uncultured Carnobacteriaceae bacterium | reverse complement strand
CAACCACTTCTAAAGGATTAAAAGGTTTGACGACATAGTCATCCGCTCCTTTAGCCAAACCGCGAATCTTATCAATATCGGCTGTTTTCGCGCTTAACATTAAAATGGGCACTTGCGACTCTTCGCGAATTCGATTGACTACTTCTAAGCCATCCATCTTCGGCATCATCACATCTAAAATTAAACAATCCACCTCTGTTTCCTGAAATAGCTCATAGGCTTCTTTTCCATTGTAGGCTTTCACTACTTCAAAACCTTCATTGTTAATATAAATTTCTAATAAATCACAAATCTCCCGATCGTCATCTGCAATTAAAATTCGCATGCTTGAATTTCCTCTCTGTCCAGATTGAATTATCTCTATTTTACCACGATAAAGTGAATAAATGTTTAAACTCCTCTCCTTTTGCATTAAACTTAACTTAGTTAACTACACTTGAAAAAGAGGGGTTATATAGATGAAGAACAAATGGAGTCGCGCTTTAAGTTACCTTTTAATCTTTACCGGGATTCTTCTTCTCTTCATTCCGCAGGTTAACCAATGGATGATCGGAAATCGCTCAGATAAAAATGTGCAGGTCGCTGAAGAATTGCCTGCTGAAACTTTAAAAACGAACCTAGAAACGGAAGCTTCTTTTGATTTTGATGCCATTGAAGAAATTACTACTTCTGGAACTTGGCTGTCTCCGGAATACATCGACCCGAGTTTAATCATCGGCCGACTGTATATTCCAAGCATTGAAACGAATGTGACGGTGTTTAACGGAGTAACTAACGATATTTTACATGCGGGTGTAGGAACAATGCGGCCTGATTTAACAATGGGCGAAGGCAATTTCCCGATTGCCGGCCATTATTCGCAGGACCCGAGTATTTTATTTGGCAATCTGACCTCGATTGAACTTGGGGATGCGATTTATTTAACAGATAATGAGCAGGTTTATGAATATGTTGTATACGACACAAGAGTCGTCGAACCTACAGAAGTTGAATGGATTCAAGAAGATGTAGCCAGCGAGCATGGAAAACCTATTGTTTCCCTCATGAATTGCTATTATATCGATGGCCAGCCCACTGATGACCGTTTCTTTGTATTTGGAGAACTTGTGGATGTCCATGACGATACCGAATTAATGGCTAGCCGATAGATCACAAAAAAGCGGTGATGGATTGCGTAAAATCCATCACCGCTTTTTTTATTTTTCTTCCTGTGCTTGTTCAAGTGCACTCAGCACCAGCCATAAATGATAGCTTTTGTAGTGAAGATCATCTGTTGTAACACCTCGCCGAATTAAAAACTCTCGTTCTAAAACGGGAAGGTTTGTATACCAGATTCCTGTCTTTTCTAGCACAATTAGAGGATACTCGGTTCCAAAGTCCGTCTCTTCAAAAAAGGGCTCCACTTCTTTTAATAAAGGATGGTTTTTTGCAGAAGGCTCCACTGTATAATAGCGATAGTCATCCGACTTCAGATCAGGAAATATTTCAGCTTCTTCTAAATACGCGATTTCTTCTTCAGACAATTCGTTTTGCATCTCTTTTACAGACAGTTCTTTTAAGTCCGCTACTTGTTGAAGTGTTTCCAATGCTTCGGGCAGCCGCTCATTGACCACCAACTGTTCGTTATATTCCCGAAGCAAACGTTCCACCTTTTCTTGTACTTCTTTTTCAGCCGGCATTAAAAATTCCGGCACATGATAATCGTCGATGTTATCCGGATTGCGTTTTACGGTGAAATAATCGGGAACTTCATCCACTCCGCCGGGCACCATAGGATTGCAGCGCAATACCCGTGCCAGCCCCATAATCCCGCCTTTTAATGCGCCATGTTTTTCGACAGCTTGCAAGGCGTAGGTGGAGCAAGTGGGATGGTAGCGACAGCTAGGCGGTGTATGCGGCGAGATTCTTTTTTGGTAAAAACGAATCGGTCCTGTTACTAATTTTTTCATGGTATAAGCCTCGTTTGTTAATTTATTGTTCTCTTATTGTAGAACATATGGAGCAATAAAAAAAGAGAAGAAGACCAATTGGCCCTTCTCTTTATTGACTTTCTAGTTTATGCTTGAGCTGTGTCAAAGATTTCTTCTACTTCTCGCGTTACGTAACGAGCCCCTTTGATGCTGTCATATAACCGTTCGCCGTCTGTCTGGAAAATCCCTTGTGACGCAATGGCTTCCATTGCCGATTGAACGACAGCTGGTTCTAAATTTTTAGCAGGCTGATTGACACTGAGCGTCCGAGACTTTCCAGTTTCGGTTCCAAAACGCAATTCCAATTTAACCGTTGTATCCATAATTAATCTCTCCTTTATTTTCTAAGCCAATAATCATTTGAAGCGTTCGATTAAAAGACGTAGCGCTGTGAGTCGGTTACAATGGCGTGTGAAACTGGCAAATCATGGAGCGAGTGAATGGCTTGGACAAAAGCGCCGATTTCTTCTGGAGTCGCCTTTTCGATTAAATGACTGAACCCTTGACGAACATAGCCATCTAATTCCTCATCTTCAAAATAAAGATCCATTTTACTTTTTTCCCATACATTCAACATATGCATTCCCCCTTTTTTTGGTAAGTGTCATGACCGCTTACATAGTTAAGAACGAAATAAACGTTTAAAGTGTCGGATGAACAGTTAAAAAAGGGAAAATAAAAACGCCAGTTCTCCATCGGAGTCTGGCGTAAGCACTATCAAGCTGTTGTAATCTCTTTTAATTTTCTTCCACAAATGTAATTTCATTGTTTTCAATCGAAGCTACTCGCACAATAGAAAAAATATCGATACCCTTTTCTTCTAATCGTTGTCGTCCTGGCTGGAAAGACTTCTCAATACAAATCCCTACCCCAACGACTTCAGCATTGGCTTGTTCGACTAAGTCAATTAACCCTAAGGCGGCTTCACCATTCGCGAGGAAGTCATCAATAATTAAGACTTTGTCATCTTCTTGCAAGTATTTTTTTGAAACCAGCACACGGCTCGTGATATTTTTCGTATAACTGTGCACATCAGTCGTATACTGTTCTTCTTTAGATAAGGTAGAGGGTTCAGCTTTCTTCGCAAATAGCATCGGCACATCTAATTGAGAAGCAATTAAAATGGCAGG
>CAZKSU010000197.1:0-3131 GCA_964555455.1 uncultured Carnobacteriaceae bacterium | reverse complement strand
TCATCTTGCAAGAGCAGCTTCGAACGTGTGACTAAATCATCCCAATCAATCCCTAGACGGTTGCCAATTGTTTCATTAATTGTGGCTGAATATAATGTGTACGAATCTAGCCAGTTAATCGCTGGAAAGTGACGTCTTCTAGAAAGTGAAGCGTCTAGCCCCCAGAACACTTTGACTACACGCTGAGTATTCTGTGTAACAGGTTCTGAAGTGTCGCCTCCTGGAGGCGAAACCGCTCCAATCGCTGTGATACTTCCTTCACGTCCATCACTGCCTAAAGTATTCACCCGGCCGGCACGCTCGTAATATTCTGCTAGACGGCTTCCTAAATAAGCAGGATACCCTTCGTCACCAGGCATTTCTTCTAAACGGCCTGAAATTTCACGAAGAGCTTCCGCCCAGCGAGAAGTCGAATCCGCCATAACCGCTACCGAATACCCCATATCTCTAAAGTATTCTGCAATCGTAATTCCTGTGTATACAGATGCTTCACGAGCAGCAACCGGCATATTTGAAGTGTTTGCGATAAGAATGGTCCGTTCCATAATTGAACTGCCCGTTTTTGGATCAATTAATTGAGGGAACTCATTAATAACTTCCGTCATCTCATTCCCGCGTTCGCCACATCCAATATAAACAACGATATCAACATCCGCCCATTTTGCAATTTGCTGCTGGACAACGGTCTTACCCGCTCCAAATGGCCCGGGAATCGCGGCAGTACCACCTTTAGCTACTGGGAATAGAGAGTCAATCACTCGCTGACCTGTAATTAAAGGCTCTGTTGGGTTCATTTTATTTTGATAAGGACGTCCCTGACGAACCGGCCATTTTTGCATCATGGTAAACTCCTGTGCACCAGCCTCTGTCTCCAGTACATAAATCGTATCGTCTAATCGGAAAGTTCCCGCTTCAATCGATTTCACCGTACCGCTGACACCTACTGGCACCATAATGCGGTGTTCAATCACTGAAGTCTCAGGCACCACACCAATAATGTCGCCTTCAGCTACTTCATCGCCGACCTCAACCTTTGGTGTAAATTCCCACTCTTTCTCACGGTCCAGTGCATCCACTTCCACACCGCGTCCTAAATAACTGCTTTCCATTTGATCAACAAACGACTGCAGCGGACGTTGGATTCCGTCAAACATTTGAGCCATAATGCCAGGCCCTAATTCAACTGAAAGGGGCTCTCCTGTAACTTCTACCACTTCACCTGGTCCAATCATTGATGTCTCTTCATATACTTGAATCGAAGCAACATCACCGCGCATTTCAATCACTTCACCGAGCAGGCCTAATTCACCTACTCGACAAATATCTTGTGTATTGGCATCCTCCATACCGCTCGCTGTCACAAGAGGACCAGATACACTAACTATTGTTCCGTTTTTCAAATTTTTAACCTCCTATAAAATATCTTGACCCACTGCTTTTTCAACGTTTTCTTGTACACGACGCTTACCGATGCCTCGCGAACCTGTATGGTCAGGGATCAAAATGATGGCAGGGAGTACTTTATCATCATATCTTTGAATGGTTTCAGAAATCTCTTCCGCAATCTGTTCGGTAACATAAATTACGCCATAATTTGTTTCCGCCAGCTCATCAATTTTCCGGCTAGCTTCTTGCGGATCCGATGTAAAAAATACATCAAAACCTAACATGCGATAGATAAGAACAGAATTCCGATCACCAATGACACCAATCTTATGTGACATAATTTAATCGCATCCTTTCTCTTATCTCCTCTTGACTAAGCTTCACATTTTTTGCATACAAAATGATCCGCAGATTTTTTATCTCCGTTTCCTTCGCATGCACATAAGCAACAATCGGCAATGGCCCTGAGGCAATGAGTTTGCCTTTTTGCATATGCTCCATAATTTGATCATCAATAATCGCTTCAAGTTTCATCGTTGAAATCAAATCATTCTCTTCATTGCTCGCCTGTTCAATGATTTGATCAAGATGGGTTGAGCTGTAAAACTGAATCACGTCTGAAATATCCCGATCACTGAATTGAATAACTTCTGCTTTAGGAATAGAACCCGAACTTGACAAGATGGCGTTTAAAAAGTTTCTTGTCCGCTGCTGGTTCATGGCCCGCACTAAAATGATAAGGTTTCGGTAATCCGTATATTTTTTAGTAAATTCAACTAAATCGTCATCACCAATTTCGCGAGCGAGTATACCTAGGTGAGTGTGGAAACGTCGATCCATAATCACATCAATCGCATATAGATCATGGTACTGGTCATACTCTTCTTTGGCTTCCCGAATACTTTCCAGATAAGGTTCAGGTAAACGGGCACTTTCGCCTGAACTCACTGCATAATCAATCGTGGAATAATCGAAAGGCGACATCTTGAAATACAAGTGGCCCAAATCTTCTCCAGTCACCTGTTCTTTAAAGTTCACTTTCAAATTATGGTACGTATACCGCAACGAAAGATACTCATTCAACTTTTTATTTGGCGAAATTTCGTAAATTTGTTTGTATGTGGCTTCTAACGCTCTCGTCAGCATATTTTCGAAATCACTGTC
Source organism: uncultured Carnobacteriaceae bacterium (assembly GCA_964555455.1). GTDB lineage: Bacteria > Bacillota > Bacilli > Lactobacillales > Carnobacteriaceae_A > Atopostipes. Next base: position 581 of record CAZKSU010000197.1, on the reverse strand, counting down.
TTTCATTCGCTTGATATACTGATCATAATTTGTTTCTTCCAGTATCTGCAAAACCTCATCAATATGCTCAGCAGCTAGTATTCTTTCAAAGTAATCTAGTGAAAGGAGGCTTTTTTCGTAAACACGAACAAGGACATTACTTGAGCCGTATTGTCGTTTATTTTTAGCCATGCAAATCCTCCTTTATTCTTCTTCAAATAATTGATCAGTAACGTACTCCAATAAATTTGAACGATTTTCTTCAATCAAATCATCAAAGAAATAGTTGTAATCAATTTTATCTTTCCGCACAAGAATTCCGGCCTTATTTTTAACAGGCTCATCTTTGATGTCGACGTGATGGTTCCAAGGCAACTGCGAATTCAGCCATTCTCTGTCTAATAGATGGGCCGTTTGTTCGCCTACAAAAAGTTGAACTCTTTGGGTCACATCCACATGACTCAGTGCCGTCATTACAATCTTCATAAACTCTTCCGCAGAGATCTCATTTAATTTTTTGGCTGCATCTTTAAATGCTTTTTGAATCACGCGTTGCTTTTCGCGCAAAGTCTCATTTCGATAGGTGACATCTTGTGTGTTTT
>CAZKSU010000196.1:0-3132 GCA_964555455.1 uncultured Carnobacteriaceae bacterium | reverse complement strand
ATAAAACTGGGTCATGATATTAACTTTTAAGCTTTGCAGCTGGTCATCGATATAATGCGCCCGCCCTGTCACACCGCTTAAATTCGGGAAAAAAGTCTCCACTTCCGATTTGAAATTCGCAAAAGCATTTCCTTCAGCAGAATTGCTTCCTTCTAGAGGGAAAATTAACCGTTCTTCATTGAGCATATTCCAGTCATCAATAGCCGTTGAACCGCTGGAGCTCTCACCAATCGCTACATACACGCCTCCGGCCAGATCATCTCTTGAAGACTGCTCGTAAAGGCCGACAACGATAGGGATTTCTTCTAGACCATCCATTGTCCGCATCCGTGCAACAATCTCATTGGCCATTTGCTGTCCTTGTTCAAAAGCCACTTCTGGAGAGATATCTTGCTGAAATCGTCTGTATTCGGAATCGATGTAGTAATCCACCGTATTCATCGCTAACCCGATACTGATTCCAGATGGAACTTCTGCATCCAGCTCGCTTTCACGGTAAAAGTCAAATTCTATAATGGAATTTAAATAATTTGGAACCCGATCGTCTCCTTCGCCAGATTGAGGCGGGTTCAAACCTTGTCCCAGCTTCCATTGCTGACGTTCTTTTGCCAGCTCTTCTTCTGACAGTTCCTCTGAGCGTTCTTCGAACTCCTTTTCCTTCTCTTGAATCTCTTCTTCTGTAGATGCCCGGCCTAACCAGTCATTGACTGTCTCACTCGGAAGCATCTGTCCTTCTTTAATAAAGTACTCAGCCGTCGGGAAATAGTTTTGAGATAAACGAATCAAATCTTTCTCAAACAACCCGATATTTAATCCTGAATTTAGTCGCAAAGTCACTCCGCGACTGTTACTTGGCTCATAACTTCCCTCTTGGCTTAATGCCGGCCGATAAAACTGTTCACCTAATTGATTGTCAGAAACGACATTGGAAGTGGTCTGATTCTCACTTGTTTCTTCACTTGGCATCTCTGAAGGTGCGCTTGGTTCAATGTTGCAGCCGGTTAAGACGAGCAGAGCTGAGATAAATAGAATCATTTTGCTTCTTTTTTTCATTTAACTCTTCTCTCTTCCTGCATCGATTTTTAAATGACTCAGCAAGTCATCTTCATTCCAAATTTCTACACCCAATTCTTGGGCCTTGGTTAATTTGCTTCCCGCGTTTTCACCGGCAATAAGCAGATCGGTATTTCCAGATACACTTCCTGTAACTTTCGCGCCTAACAACTCTAATTCATCCTTAAGTTCTTTCCGGCTATAGTTCTCAAGAGTTCCTGTCAACACAATCACTTTTTCAGAAAATTCGGAAGCTAATTCTGCATCAACCATTTCCGTCGCCCGCAAGAATTCCATATTGATCTCTCGTTTTTCCAGCTCATGGAGTAAATCAACCGCTTCTTCATTTCCAAAGAAAGAAACCACACTTTCCGCAATAATCTCACCGATTCCTTCAATCGAGAGGACTTCTTCATACTCAGCCTGAACCAGCTGGCTAATCGACTCAAATCGCTCAGCTAATAAACGGGCGGTATTTGATCCTACATGGCGAATCCCTAAGCCAAACAGTAATCTTTCTAAAGAATTTTCTTTCGAAGCTTCAATCGCAGCCACCAAGTTTTGAGAAGATTTCTCACCCATCCGTTCGAGTGACATTAATTCTTCTGTTGTTAAATCATATAAATCAACAACGTTTGAAATTAGTCCGGCCTCAAATAACTGGCGCACCCTTTGTTCTCCTAAGCCGTCAATATTCATGGCGTTTCGTGAAGCAAAGTGGATCACGCGCTCAGAAGCTTGAGCTGGACAAGCGGGGTTAATGCAACGTAAAGCGACCTCATCTTCTAAATGAGTCAAGTCGCTCCCGCAGGCCGGGCAAGTCATCGGTATCTCGTAAGGCTCACTGTCAGCCGGACGTTTATCTAACACGACGCGCAGAACTTCTGGGATAATGTCGCCCGCTTTATGGATAATGACGGTGTCGCCGATGCGTACATCTCTTTCGCGAATTAAATCCACATTATGCAAGCTGGCCCGCTGCACAGTCGAGCCGGCTACAGTGATCGGTTCCATAATTGCTGTTGGTGTGACCACACCTGTTCGCCCGACCGTCCATTCGATTTCAAGCAGGGTGGTTTCCCCTTCTTCCGCTTTAAATTTATAAGCAATCGACCATCGCGGTGCTTTCACAGTCATACCGACAGCCTCTTGGATAGCAAAAGCATTCACTTTGATGACTACACCGTCTATATCATAGGGCAAGTCGTGACGCCTCTCTTCTACTTCATCAATAAAAGCAAAAATATCATGAGCGGCATCAAATCTCCCGCTAGATGGATTTGTGCGCAAGCCCCATTTGCTGATCAGCTGGAGCGCCTCTTCTTGAGTTTCAACACCATACGCTTCCGGGTTGACCAATGTATAGAAAAAGCCGTTTAAATTACGCGAAGCCGTGATTTTCGGATCTAGATTCCGCAAAGTTCCGGCAGCAGCATTTCTAGGATTAGCGAAAGTAGCTAAACCTTCTTCCTCTCTTCCTTGATTTAACTGCGCAAAACTCGCTTTGGGCATATAAATTTCACCGCGGATTTCTGCCGTCACATCTTCGCGGAGACGGATCGGTATCGCAGAAATGGCTCGGATATTCTCTGTGACATCTTCCCCGACAAGACCATCCCCGCGTGTCGCTGCCCGCACCAAATAGCCGTCTTCATAGTTTAACGCTATGGCCAGTCCGTCAATTTTTAATTCAGCAAAATAATCAAAAGAAGCAGTGACTTGCTGGCGAATGCGGCGATCAAAGGCTTCAATTTCTTCAAAACTGAAGGCATTATCAAGGGATAGCATCTGACTGGAATGTTCAACTTTACTGAAGCCAGCAATTAAAGCATCCCCTACACGCTGAGTCGGTGATTCTTGGCGTATCAATTCCGGATAAATGCGCTCTAGGTCTTGTAATTCACGATACAATTGATCATATTCAGCATCAGAAACGGTTGGTGCATCGAGCACATAGTACTCATGGCTATATTGGTTCAGCATGGATACAAGCTCTTCTACTCGTTTCTTAGCTTCTTCAAAACTTATCGGTTCATTCATTTTCATACCTCTTTTATTTATCTTCTGATGTAATCTTTT
>CAZKSU010000195.1:0-3135 GCA_964555455.1 uncultured Carnobacteriaceae bacterium | reverse complement strand
CAATAATGTTTATTGTGTTATAATTGCCTTAATGGAGATGAGAAAAACTTGATTTTGGGGTGTAGTGCATGCATTTAAGAGCCGAACATTATAATCAATGTATTAAAAATCAAAGTAATGACACGTTAACGATGCATATCTTGCGTTTACAGAAAGAACAACGACGGCTGATCAGAGAAATCGAAAATAAAGAATTTGGAAAACCAAGACCTCTTAATGAAAATGACGAAGCAGATATTGCCCGCTACCGTTGGTATATACAAGATAGCCTTTCCGTTTTAGATAAAAGAGGAAAAGAATTAGTATTAGATGAGAGAGAAAGAGCAGCGCTTCAATTTCAGAAAGATATCTCTTCCATATCTCGCCTTGTGTTTTATATCGGAGGTTATTTAGGTGGCCATGAAAAATATGAAATTACCATTGAGGCAGATAACGCCTATATTTCTTATTCTTTGTCGGATACACTATCCATTCCACCGCTGATTTTGATTGAACCTGATTCAATCAAAAAAGAAGAGTTTCTGGAATTTATTCGCTCACTCCATATGGGGGAGTGGCAGCAAGATTATACAACTGGGCCTAATGAATATATGATGTACAACAGCATCTTCTGGGATGTGATTGTCTATTATGATAATTCCGAGAAACGGGAGTTTGGTGGATTAAATGCTTTTCCATATAACTTTAGCCGCTTTCAAGGGTTTTTCGAATCACATAAAATGCGAATAGACAGAATATAAATGCAATAGAGGATGTAGTGAGTGGGTGGAAAGTAGGGAGTAAATGGGAGCTATTGTAAACAGTGTGGTTATTCTTATAGGAAGCTTGCTAGGCTTACTGATGGGGAAGAGAATTCCCGAACGCATAAATAAAGCCTTAATGCAGGGAATAGGTTTGGTTGTTTTATCCATTGGTATCACTGGAATTCTACAAGGAGAAAATTCCATGGTGATGATTTTATCAATGGTGTTTGGAATTATTATAGGGGAAGGTATTGATATCAATGGCCATGTCGATCGATTTGTTGACTGGCTAAGCCTTAAGTTTCAAAAAGATGGCGTACAAAATACCTTTTCTCAAGGTTTTTTAAGTGCCTCCATGCTGTTTTGCATTGGTTCAATGGCTATCGTCGGTTCTTTAGAAAGTGGACTGATCGGGGATAATTCAACGCTCTATACAAAGAGTGTCCTTGATGGTATTTCGTCCATTTTGTTAACCTCTACCTTAGGTATTGGTGTCGCTTTTTCAAGCGTTCCGGTGCTGCTGTACCAAGGGGCTTTAATTCTATTTGCCCAATTTCTCGCACCGCTTCTGCATGATGCAGTGATTATTGAAATCACAACGATTGGTTCCTTATTGCTTATTGGCATGGGATTAAATCTTCTTGAAATCACAAACATCAGAATTATGAACTTTGTACCAGCTGTATTCTTACCTATTTTATTCATGCAGTTTATGTAAGTAGAGAGGTGTTTTTATTGGATTTCGCGGATGTATTTTTACTCATCATGCTGATTTCATCGGTCGGTGCTTTTATCTATTTTTTTTCAGCACTTATTAATGTATTTCGAAAAAATCAGTCACCGAAAACTGATTTTAAGCGAACATTGTTTTTTTTAGGATTGGCTATTACATGTTTCATTCTATTTGGTGTTTCATTTTGAACGTTAAAAAAGCTGCTTGGACTAAAACGGTCCAAGCAGCTTTTTTTTATAGGCTGTTCATTTATGAAAGCGGAGAAATAGGGCAGTGGAATTTTTTAACTGGCTGTCACTTCTAAATATAAATCAAATAGCCACTTCTGCCGATCTTGAAATCGCCATGCGTATCAAATGACGCTCTCTATCGGTTGTGATCTCTCACTTTTAAACACATTTGATAAATTTCCAATTGACTGGTCTACAAAAAAACAGCATCCGCTTTAACGAATGCTGTTTTTTGCCTGTTGATTGGGTTAATCAACTGAAATGCTTTCTGGATCAATTCCTAAAGCTTCTGCCATTTCCTCGTTAACAATCAATTCAAGATTATCTGAAGTTTCTACAGCAATCTCAGAAGGGTCCTCACCATCTTCTAAAACGCGAAGGGCTAGGCGAGCGGTTTGGCGTCCTAAATCTGTATAGTTGATTCCATAAGTGGCTAATCCGCCATCTTCTACCATTGCACCAGCGCCAGCTACAACTGGAAGCTGATATTCAATAGCAATTTCACCAATGATTGCCATTGTACTTGCCATCGTGTTATCTGTTGGCAAGTAAATACCATCCACATCTTGAGCTAAGCTTGTAAGGGTGGTTTGCACATCGTTTGTAGTGGTCACTGTTTGAATAACAGCTTCCACACCTTGTGCTTCTAATTCAGCCACCGCTAAATCTGCTTGGATTTTTGAGTTGGGCTCACTTGAGTTATAAGCAATTCCAATAGCTTCTGCTTCTGGAACAATCGACAAAAGCAGGGCAATTTGTTCTTCGATAGGAACCATATCGCTTGTTCCAGTTAAATTCATCCCAGGTGCTTCATTGCTTTCCACTAAGCCGGCATCTTCAGGATCGGTCACAGCAGTGAAAAAGATGGGTTTTTCCTGTTCGACCGTCGCTAAGGATTGAGCAGCCGGTGTAGCGATGGCTAAAATCAAGTCATTGTTTGACGTTAATTGTTCACTCATACTTTGCAGATTGGATTGATCTCCTTGAGCGTTCATATCCTCAATAGTAATGTCAACGTCGGAGGCTTCCAACTCTTCAACAAAGCCGTCTCGTGCGGCTTGCAGGGAATTGTGTTCCATAAATTGCAAGATTCCAACATTGACAGCTTCACCATTTTCACTAGCCGCATCATTAGCTGTTCCTTCATCTGTCCCGCACGCTGCTAGAGTTAAACCGATCAAACCAATACCTAACGCTTTAATTAATTTATTCATCCTTGTTTCCTCCTAAAATGTTTTACGAGTGGAATAAAAACACCCCTTTAGATGCAATAATCTAAAGGGGTGTATAAAAGTTACTAGTTATTCGCCACTTAGATTATTTCATCTATGCGGCAGAGTTTACTCACTCAAAAAGCTTTAGCCATCATAGATACAAACTCACATGTTTTGTGTTTTGTTTGTATCCATGAATGTCGGTCATGTTTACA
>CAZKSU010000194.1:1448-3171 GCA_964555455.1 uncultured Carnobacteriaceae bacterium | reverse complement strand
AACAGCAAGGTTTTCTCAAGAGAAGACCCAGGGAAAGAGGCTGAAAGAAAAACCTCTTGAAGTTTTTGCTCCAAGAGGCAGTCGGCTAATAAAGAAAAAATAAAGCCACAGGTATAAAGAGTGCCGGAATGAAATTCATCACTTTTATATCCGTTATTTTTAAAATATTTAGCCCTAAGACTAAAATGAGGATAGAGCCTACTGCACTTATGTCATAGATTATCGCATCTGTTAAGAAGGTGTTTAAACCACTCGCGAAGAGAACAATAGTCGCTTCATAAACAAAAACAACAATACTTGAGAAGAGGACGCCAAGTCCTAAACTAGAAGCTAGCACAATACTGGTTATACCATCCATCACAGCATTTGTATAGAGAATCGTATGGTTTCCAGTAAGTCCGCTTTCCATCGGCCCAATAATCGATAAGGGACCGACAGTCATCATCAGCGCTCCTGTGACAAAGCCAATCGCAAGCTTAGAGGAACTCTGATCACTTTGCAATTTGGAAGCAAAGGAATTCGCTACGCGATGAACATTCTCCTCTAAATTGAGGATTTCGCCGATAATCCCGCCAAATACCATAGATAAAATAATAAAAATTGTGTTTTCAACGGCAGACATTCCAGTAATTCCAATAAATATCGCGCTTAAAGCAATAGCTTTCATAATTGTTTCTTCAATCCGGTCAGGGATACCTTTTTTGATCAACAGGCCCATAAACCCGCCAAGCAATATAGCGATCGTATCTACAATCACGCCAAAATACATATAAAAATCTCCTTTGTTCTATAAAAAGTCACGCCCTCTATTATAAAGAGCGAATGCGGATTAATCAATTTTTTTACAGTTTAAAAACAATCCTCTTTTATTGAACAATAGGATAGTAAGATGTTATAAGAATACCAGCAGACGGTTTAAGCAGTCCGCAGGAAGTAGAGACAAATAAAGTAGGATAAAGAAAATACTAAAGGAGAAATAAAAATGAGTACACAAGAAAAACTATTAGGGACAAGCTGGGAGCTTATCAGCTACCAGTCAGAAGATAAAGATGGGAATATCATGTATCCACTAGGAAATGATGCCAAAGGCGTTATTATGTTTACTGTAGACAGCCAGTTGTCCGTCCATATTATGGCAGCCGACAGAGAAGCTGAGGTTAGTCAGGAAGTACTGGATACGTACAATACAGAAGCAGAAAAAGAAATGGCCAAACTCGGTTATCATGCTTATACAGGCCCTTTTGATTTCGATGAAGAGGAAGGTATCTTAACGACTCACGTAAAATATAGTCTTCTCCCTGCTTACGTTGGCTCGGACCAGAGACGTAAAGCCAACATGGATGGCGATCAATTACATTTATCTAATGTACAGCATCCCGAGCGTAAACTTGTCTGGAAAAAGATTGTAAAAAATTAACTGAATAAATGCAAAAGACAAGGAGCGATTAATACTCCTTGTCTTTTTTTACTTTTTCAAGACATTAAAAAGCTTCTTTCACTTCTTTTTGGATGTTTTGAATTTCTTCTTTTTCGATGGCAGCCGCTGAGCCAGTCTCCACAAAACTTTTAACATTCTTCATTTGAATGTACCAGCCTGTAAAATCTGGTACGAGTGCATTAAAATCGAGAGGCAAGGTTTCAGTTAGCGTTAATTCTGTCCCGTTCTCTAGGTCTTCCAGATAAAAGGTTACTTTCCCGGCCGCCCACTCAAAAGCAATGTGCT
>CAZKSU010000194.1:0-1348 GCA_964555455.1 uncultured Carnobacteriaceae bacterium | reverse complement strand
AGGTCTTCCAGATAAAAGGTTACTTTCCCGGCCGCCCACTCAAAAGCAATGTGCTCATTGGTGGAGTAGTCCAAGAGCGCCATCTTTTCAAGTGTTCCGTCGCCTAGATCAAAAACAACTTCTTTTTTATTGTTATGTTCGTCAATAGATAATTGCGGGAACCAGTTCGCGATTCCTTCAGTTGTAGCTAGATAATGAAAAACCTCTTTTTTGTCTGCTTGAATCAGGGTCGTTAAGATTTGTTTCGCATAAGTTGCATCTTTCGAATACTGTCTTTTGATCATATTGAGTCTCCTTATATTCTTCGTGCTTACAGTTTACCGCAAAAAGAAGATATTTTGCAGAGTATTTCTTCTTTAAGCACAAAATGTAAAGCGGTAATCAATTTTTTTGATTACCGCTTTACATGCTGTTAGTTCGTTTAAAACTCTTCGACGTTCCGTGTCCGGTGGCGGTACTTCGCAATCGCCTGAATGAAATCATCGGCAAAGGTATCGCTTTCGGTCACCACACCAGGCTGATCCATCATACCTGTTTTTTCAAGCAGTTCAATCCCGGCTTGAGAGGCGCCGATCGCCTTAAAGTGATCAAACGTCTTTAGCAAGAACTTCTTCGTTTCTTTTTTAAATGTTTTCGAACTGTCAGGCCCGCCAACGATATAAAGGGCGTCATATAAGACAGCATCTGTTGTATCAAACATATGATCGACTTCTAGTTCCGTGCCGTCTGCTCCTTTTAGCGTGCCTTGATGTTCACTGACAATTTCAAATGTGATGTTCGCCTCGGTTAATTTATCGATATTCCGCTGCACTTCTTCACCATCAAATTCGTGATCGATAAGGATACCTACTTTACGGGTGTCCGGTAAATGCGGATAAGTGTCTTCACTCAAAGCAGGTGAGATTTTATCATAATCATTTCCGCCTTCAGCAGGAGGAGTGGCTCCTATATTTTTAGCGACTTTTTGTGCCAGCTCTAAATCGATATTGGCAAGAACATTATCGATATTCTTTTGACGAATCGGCATATCACACTTACCGAGCTCAAAACTGTACGCATCCACAATATGTTGCTTTTCCCAGTCACTCATTGAACGATAGAACATTCTTGGTTGTGAGAAGTGGTCCGCAAAGCTTGGAATTTTCGCGCGGATTTTCTTCCCTTCCACTTTTTCTTGGTAATGCTCATAACCGCCTTCTTCAGGTGGAGTTGGATCCGGTTTGTTTGCAGCCATAGAATTCTTATGGTAGGCAATATTTGACGTATTAATAGCGATTCGATTATAGCCGTCTCTTTGGTTATTGTAATAGCCATTCACCGGCCGATTAATGGGTAATTCATGAAAGTT
>CAZKSU010000193.1:0-3171 GCA_964555455.1 uncultured Carnobacteriaceae bacterium | reverse complement strand
ATGCCGTTTTAGATGAGGTGGACTCGATTTTAATTGATGAGGCGCGTACGCCTTTGATTATTTCGGGACAAGCGAACCGTTCAACTTCTTTCTATACACGCTGTGATTTCTTTGTAAAAGGTTTAGTTGAAGATGAAGACTACACGATTGATGTTCAGTCCAAAACCATCAGTTTTACAGAAGAAGGAATCGACAAAGCCGAGCGTGCCTTCCGTACGCCAAACTTATATGACGTGAACAATCAAGAATTGGTTCACCATTTAGACCAATCCCTGAGAGCGAATTATATTATGATCCGCGACCATGACTATGTGGTCGATGAAGATCAAGTGAAAATAGTCGACCAGTTCACTGGTCGTATTATGGAAGGCCGCCGTTATTCGGATGGTCTGCACCAAGCCATTGAAGCCAAAGAAGGCGTTGAGATCCAAAAAGAAACAAAAACAATGGCAACCATCACTTTCCAGAACTTCTTCCGGATGTATGAAAAGCTGGCCGGTATGACTGGTACAGCGAAAACAGAAGAAGAAGAGTTTACAGAAATCTATAATATGAATGTTATTGCGATTCCAACAAACCGCCCGCTGATTCGTGATGACCGCGATGATGTTATCTACCCGACTTTAGAAAGCAAATTCAAAGCGGTTGTGGACGATATTAAAGAACGCCATGAAAATGGCCAGCCGGTGTTAGTCGGTACAGTAGCCGTTGAAACGTCTGAGTATATCAGCCAGCTCCTTCGTCAAGAAGGCATTCCGCATGAAGTGCTGAACGCGAAAAACCACTTCCGTGAAGCGGAAATCATTATTAATGCGGGGCAGCCTGGTTCAGTGACGATTGCGACGAACATGGCCGGTCGTGGGACCGATATTAAATTAGGCCCTGGGGTTGTCGAAAATGGCGGACTTGCTGTTATTGGTACAGAGCGCCATGAGTCGCGCCGTATTGATAACCAGCTGCGTGGACGTTCAGGTCGTCAAGGAGATCCGGGAGTTTCGCAATTTTATCTTTCGCTAGAAGATGATTTGATGAAACGTGCCGGTTCAGATGCCATTCAAAACGTGCTTGAACGACTGAAAATCGAAGGGGACGACGCGGTTATTCAGAGCCGTATGATTTCCCGCCAGATTGAATCTGCTCAAGAGCGAATTGAAGGAAACAACTATGACACGCGTCGAAATGTTCTGCGCTATGATGATGTAATGCGCGAACAGCGTGAAGTCATTTACGCTCAGCGTGAACAAGTCATTCTGCAAGAGGATTCTTTAAGCTATGTGTCAATTCCCATGATTCAACGAACGATTGACCGCTACGTCGATATGTACACACAAGCTGAAAACCCTGCGGAGTGGAATTTAGACCATCTGGTCGAGTTTGCACACACTGTTCTGCTGCGAGAGACGGATTCGATTGAAAAATCAGACTTAGAAGGCAAATCAGCGGATGCTATCCGCGAGCGGCTCCATCAAATTGCTGAACAGAATTACTATGCACAAAAAGAAAATATCGACAGCGATGAATTATTCTTAGAATTCGAAAAAGTCGTTATTTTGAGAGTCGTTGACCAGCAATGGACGGACCACATTGATGAAATGGATCAATTGCGCCAAGGAATTGGCTTGCGTTCTTACGGACAGGCAGATCCATTAGTTGAATACCAGCAAGAAGGTGTCCGATTATTTGAAGAAATGATCGCAGATATTGAATATGAAATCACTCGTCTGCTTATGAAATCTCAAATCCGCCAGAACATGGAACGTGAACAAGCAAAACCAAGCAGCGACAAACCTAAAAAAGTCACTAGAAGAAGCGACAGCTCTTCTAAATAAAACATGCAGCAGAACCCCTCGTGTACCTTTACAAGGGGTTCTTTTGCTCAAAAAGCCGAGGAGGCTACAGTATGGAATTAAGTGAAATCCGAAAAGAATTACAGACAATCCAAGAAAAAATCAATGCATTCAGGGGGTCTCTTTGACCTAGAAAAAATGCAAGTGGATATTCAAGAGTATGAAGAAACCATGGCGCAGCCGACATTTTGGGATAGCCAAGAAAAAGCTCAGACGGTCATTCGCGAAGTGAACGATCTAAAAAATAAATTTAATTCATTTAATGCTTTAGCGGAGAGCCATGAAGAATTTGAAATCATGCTGGAAATGGTTGAAGAGTCGGCCGACGAAGACTTGAAGGCGGAATTAGAAGCGGGCATTCAAGACTTGCATGAACAAGTTGAAGCTTACGAGCTAATGATGCTGTTAAACGGCCCTTATGATCGGAACAATGCCATTTTAGAGCTCCATCCAGGTGCAGGCGGAACAGAGTCGCAAGACTTCGGCGAGATGCTGTACCGGATGTATACACGCTATATTGAACAAAAAGGCTTCTCCTTTGAAGTCATTGATTACCAAAATGGGGACGAGGCAGGCATTAAAAGTGTCACGCTCCTTGTGAAAGGCGATTATGCTTACGGTTTTCTAAAGGCTGAAAAAGGCGTTCACCGTCTGGTGCGTATTTCGCCATTCGATTCAGGCGGCCGACGACATACGTCATTTGTTTCCTGTGAAGTGACGCCTGAAGTCTCAGATGAAATTGAAATCGATGTGCAGCCGGATGAGATCCGTGTCGATGTTTACCGGGCGAGTGGAGCAGGAGGACAGCACGTCAACAAAACCGAATCCGCTGTCCGTATTACCCACATCGAAACAGGCATCGTGGCGACGAGTCAGGCCGGCCGTTCACAATTAGCCAACCGTGAAACAGCCATGCAGCTTTTAAAATCAAAACTCTTCCAAAGAGAAGTAGAAGAAAAAGAAGCGGAGTTGGCGAAACTGCGCGGAGAACAAAAAGAAATTGGCTGGGGCTCTCAAATTCGCTCGTATGTTTTCCATCCCTATTCAATGGTCAAAGATCATCGGACAGATGCAGAAACAGGAAATACCGATGCCGTTATGGACGGAGAATTAGACCAGTTCATTGAACCTTATTTAAGAATGACTATGGACATAAATGAGTAAAAACCGCAAATAGCAGGCTTGTAAAAAGGGCCGTTTAAAGGAGTAACCTCTCTTTTAGCGGCCCTTTTTTATGTATGCATGTCTTTTCTTGTCTTTCTTTGAAATATAGAAAGGCTGTTTTAATAAGGTTTCACTGAGGTTTAAGCTTGGAACTTGTATT
>CAZKSU010000192.1:0-3179 GCA_964555455.1 uncultured Carnobacteriaceae bacterium | reverse complement strand
ATAATGTGACCTATGATGTCATCAGTGTTCCTCTTTCTGACTATGAAGAGAGACGATCAATCACTGTTTCTGCAGGAGATATGCCCGATTATATCACAGATACTTGGCCCGGAGACGAAAGCCAATTCGTTCAATCGGGAACCTTGCTGCCGATTTCTGATTACGTCGAATTTATGCCGCACTATCAAAAACGAGTGGAAGAGTGGGGCGTTGAAGAAGAATTAGATAATTTAAGATACTTAGATGGAAAGTATTATATGCTTCCAGGTATTCAAGAAAATATTCATTTTGACTTTAGTCTCAAGTATAATAAAACAGTTTTTGATGAATATGGCATTGAAGAACCCCAAACTTGGGATGAATTAAGAACAGCTTTGGAAATCTTGAAAGACGAAACAGGAGAAACACCGATGACTTTATGGTGGCAAGGAGATGCCTTGTTTAACTTCTCGGGGCCTTCTTTTGGAACTACAGGAGGTTGGGGACTTATTGACGGTGTCATTTACGATGAAGCGGCCGATGAATTTGTATTTGGACCCATGGAACAAGGGTACCGCGATATGGTGGAATATTTCGCCCTCTTAGTTCAAGATGGTCTTTTAAACCCAGAAGCCTTTACGCAAGATGGAGAAGCTACCAGAGGTCAACTCGTGAACTTGGAATCCTTTGTGAGTTCAGGACAAGCTTTGACAATGAATGATGTTAATGAAGGACTAGAAGACGTTCACGGTGAAGATTCATATGAGTTTGTCAGAATGCCCTTGTTAGAAGGTCCAGCAGGTCCTGTAGTAGGTGGTGGTCGCTTAGTCAGTGGGATTATGCTGAATGCGGATATCGCTGAACGCGATGATTTCTTAGCTATACTTCAATATCTTGACTGGTTATACTACAGTGATGAAGGAAATGAATTTGCTCAATGGGGAGTTGAAGGAGTCACTTATGAGAAAACAGATGAAGTAGCGGGCGGTTACCGACCCCTTGAAAATATCAGCTTTGAAACGTTCAACTCTCGAGCCGAAAAAAGCCTACAAGAAGATTACGGCTTTGGAAACGTCGCCTTTGCTTTCGCTAGTAAATCCGAAATCACCTTATCAAAAATGGGTGAGCAAGAAATTGCCTTCCAGGAACGTATGATTGAGGAGCGCAAACCCTTGATTCCTGATCCTCCTTATCCAATGGATCAAGCACAGCAAGAACAAGCGACCATGCTGTCTACGCCTTTGCTTGATACAGTTGATCAATACACCTTACGCTTTATTACGGGTCAATATTCACTCGACAGATGGGATGAATTCCTAGCTGATTTAGAAAACCAAAATGTTGAAGGGTATTTAGAGCTGATCAACAATGCGTACAAAAACTTTAAAGAAACATTAAATGAAATAGAAGAATAATGAAGAAGAAAAGACAGTCAATACTGGAAGACATACATTGTTTGCGTTCAATGAAATAATTTATGGTCTCAGTTTGGCTGTTCTTTTTGTACATAGAAAGACAGGAGAGAATTTTATGAAAAAACAAGGCATTAATCCTTATCTCCCTTCTTGGGAATACATTCCGGATGGAGAGCCGTATGTATTCAAGGGCCGAGTGTATGTTTATGGTTCGCATGATCGCTTTAACGGCCATGTGTATTGTCTGAATGACTATGTTTGCTGGTCGGCCTCAGTTGATAATTTAGCTGACTGGCGTTATGAAGGAGTCATTTATAAAAAGACAGATGATCCCTTGAACAAAGAGGGGGCGATGTGTCTCTATGCGCCCGATGTCACGAGGGGACCAGATGGCAGGTATTATTTATACTATACTTTAGATAAAGTGCCGGTCGTATCGGTTGCAGTAAGTGACACGCCTGCTGGCAAGTATAAATTTTACGGTTATGTGAAAGATAAAAACGGGAATCGTTTAGGCGAAAGAACAGGCGATGAACCGCAATTCGATCCCGGGGTTTTAACAGAAGGGGAGAAAACCTATTTATATACCGGCTTTGCCAGAGCGGGAGATGAGTCGCGCAGTGGAGCGATGGTTACCGTGCTTGGGCCCGATATGGTGACCATTAGAGAAGAAACTGTTTTTGTGCTGCCGAGTGATGCCTACAGCAAGGGCACCGGTTTTGAAGAGCATGCCTTTTTTGAAGCGCCATCGATCCGGAAAATTGGTCAGACTTACTATCTGATTTATTCATCCGTTGCCATGCATGAACTGTGTTACGCGACAAGCCAATCTCCAACAGAAGGCTTTAACTACCAAGGTGTGATTGTGAGCAACAATGATATCGGAATAGAGACTTATAAGCCAGCTAATCAACCGATGTATTATGGGGGAAACAACCATGGTAGTATTGTTCAAATAAAAGAGGATTGGTATATTTTTTATCATCGCCACACTAATGGTTCCAACTTTAGCCGTCAAGGTTGTCTGGAAAAAATAAAAGTGGATACGAATGGGCAGATTGCACAAGTGGAGATGACTTCATCTGGTCCCAATAACGGCCCGTTAGCAGGGCAGGGAGAGTATCCAGCGTATATTGCTTGTCATCTGTATCACCAGGAGAAAGCAATGTATACCGGTGATTTGTGGATGGATAGTCACTTTCCGAAAATCACTCAAGATGGAAAAGATGGGGATAAAGAAAAGGGCTATATTATGAACATGACCGATTCTGCCACGGCTGGTTTTAAATACTTTGATTGTCAAGGAGTGACAAGTATTCAGCTTAAAGTGAGAGGCTACTGCGATGGAGAATTTGAAGTGAAAACGGCTTGGAACGGAGAAATTTTAGGCAAGATACCGGTTGAATTTACAAATATGTGGACTGATTATCAAGCCAATATCGCTATACCGGACGGAATACAAAGTTTTTATTTTACTTACAGAGGAAATGGACGAGCCAGTTTAGCTTCCTTTTCATTGGCTTAAGCCTTAATATCCAGAAAAATCGAAAAGATGAGGTTCGTTCAGTATTCAGAATCAGCCTTTCTTATCGGCTGAAATGAGTATATTCCACCAGGAATTTAGCGGTTTATGATACAATGTTGAAGTATAAATCATCTAAGGATAGGGCTGAATGGAATGAAAGACGAACCGAAATACATACAAATAAAAAATAAGCTTCAAACCTCCATTTTAAAAGGAGAGTATGCTACAGGAGAGAAAATACCTTCAGAAGTGGAGTTAAT
>CAZKSU010000191.1:0-3182 GCA_964555455.1 uncultured Carnobacteriaceae bacterium | reverse complement strand
AAATTTTCGGCTCTGCCCCACCCTCATCTCATTGCGCCATCATCGCCTTAGTGCGAAATCCTCTGGTTCAGCGCCTCGGCACCGTAAGACCGTCGTAAATAGAATTATCGGGTACTGTAACAAAGCGCAATTTTTGAATCAGAAGACTCACAAATCGCTCCCCGCTCCCCAGCATGGCCAGCACAACACCGCCGCAAAGTATTAGCGGGAGCAAGTACAGGATCAACATAGCCGAATTGGCGAAAAAGCCTAATAATACATACCAGCACATGGAATACCTCCCCTTTGGTGAACTTCTGGTAGACGAACACCTAAATTCCATAAATTTACCGTTTAAGTTCAACGGGAAGATGTTGGACGGTGAAACCGGGAATTATTACTACGGAGCAAGGTATTATGACCCGAAGCTTTCTGTATGGCTTTCCGTTGACCCGTTAGCGGAGCAAGCACCTGGATGGAGTCCTTATAGGTATGGGTTTAACAATCCTGTGAGATATACTGACCCGACTGGGATGTTTGAGGATGACTATGAAATTGATGGTAATGGCAAAATAAGCCTACTTAAAAGAACCGACTCGAAAAATGACCGCCTATTAGCTCAAAATGGCGATGTCATCGATGACAATGTTCAGAAGGGTATTCTTGGAGATAACATGGAATTAGGAAAACACGTGAATCTCATTAATATGAATTACACGAATGAGAATGGAGAAAATTTAGATTTAGGAGAGATTAACGATGTTCTATTTAGAACTTCGTTATATTTTCAAAAGGAAATTGCGTGGGGTAAATTTGAAAGTTCGTCGGATAAACTGGGCTGGGTAGCAATTAATCCATTTATAAATAATAGCGATGTAGAGGCTACAGGAGTTGGAAGCCATTTTAGACGAAATGGCGAATTGTATACTCTCACCGAAGATTATCACACTCACCCATCTTGGAGGTCAGGAGGTGGTTATCCGTCAGGGGCAGGAGGCGATATTAGAAGTCTTGGTTATAATCCCAAAGGAACAAAAGCATTTATTATCTCTCGTCAAGCTTATCTCACAAGATATGACAACCAGGTTCCAAATCAATTTAACCCGCCTATGAAAAGAAGAGAAGAGTGGATAAGTAAAGAATTTGTAAAAAAACAATGGGGATGGAAAAAATCTTTTTAGTAGTTCTACTTTTTATGATGAGCTGTACAAGAACTGATGGTGACAGCGCCTGTGAAATTATCAACGATTACTTTCGCCCATATTCCACAGGTCAAAATTTGGTTTTTGTGGAATATTCTCAAACCGAGAATTTTGAGATGTACAGTGCCCGAATCAGACCGCGCCCGATAGAGATAAGTCCTCAAAACTTTAATCATGAGACAAAATATCAATTAAAAGATAAAATTATTCTTGTTGTCCCCTTTAATGAAGAGGGTTTCAACTCCTTGTATAACAACATGCTCGATGAGAAGCAAAATTTATTTCCTGAATACCTTAATAAATCCCGTACCAAAAGGTTTGACGACAGAAAGGATGGAATCATTTTTTTATTCCACAAGAATAGTTACATAAAAATAATGGAAACCGAATATGAAAAAATTAAAATACTTGTTAACGATTCATTAATGAAACGGCACGGAAAACTTGATTCGGATGGATTTACTACGCTTCCTCCCTCAATAGCTAAAAAAAATAGAGAGTTAGTTTATTCGAGAGTATGGTTAACTAAAAAACGGGAAATACACCAAAACAAATAGTAGCCCTTTCAAAAATTTATTCACCTTTAACACCCCGGATATACGCGTTTACCTTTTTCGAGTTCAGCTCACGGCCGGCATTGGCCAATTTGCACATTGTCCGCACAATTTCTTCTTTTGGACTTTGATCTAAGCGCAGTAGCGAAGCACGGCTTTGAAGCCGCTTTCTGTTTATAAAGTACTGATGAACCGCCACTCTTACCGTTGTTGGTGCGATAAACCTCATTCTTCGGTTTAAGTCGGTCTGTCAAAGATCTTCCTTTCACTTTAAAATATTTCAGCCAACAATCTTACGTGATAAATTACTATATTTACACGTAATTTTTTAATTATGAATACAAAACTCACATTAAATCTCGACAAGGAAATTATCGAAGAAGCAAAATCTTACGCTAAAAGCCATCGCATTAGTCTTTCTAAGCTCATTGAAAACTATTTAAATTCAATCACTCGCGAGACAAAGAAGAAGTCGTCATCTGTTAGCCCGCTTGTGGAAAGTCTAACAGGAATAATTCCTACCGACTATGACGAGAAGCAAGATTATAGAAATTATATCGATAAAAAATATTCCTAATGGAGAAAGTCTTTGTCGATACGAATATAATTATCGATCTCTTAGCCAAACGTGAACCATTTTACAAAGACGCTCAGGATTTATTTACAATGAGCGATAAGAAAGAAGTTCAACTCTGCATTTCATCACTTTCGTTTGCGAATGCTTATTACTCGATTCGAAAACATCATAAAGAAGTCGATGCTAAAAAATACTTAGCCAAATTTAAAGTGCTCGTGACAGTGTTTCCACTTGAAGACAAAGCGATTGAATTAGCATTGGCTTCAGATTTCGAAGATTTTGAAGATGCGTTACAATATTTTGTTGCGATGGACAACGAAGCAAATATCATGATAACAAGAAATAAGAAAGATTTCAAAAACTCAAAGATTCCAGTATTAACGGCTGGAGAATATTTGAAAAAATAGATGGAGTTCAAAACGGTAGCGCGGCGAGCAATAAATTTCGGCCGTTGTCAACTGCCGTCCCATCCTTTCGAATCCTCTAAACCTTTGCTGTACGCTCCAATCCCCGGGTCTCAACCCCCGGCACCGTAAGACCCTCGTGAATTTAGAATTACCAAACCTTCACTAGTAATGCCCTAGCCTCCCTCCCCTCGCACGAACGCCGCGGCACCGTAAGACCGTCGTAAAATTTGCAGTGAATGAGGCGTATAGCGGTTGTGTTGTCTGAGCAGCGGCGTAGCCCTGCGAGTTCACAACCGTAGCCGAGAGAACAAAAAATTTAGACGGGCGTCGACTGCCGCAAAAGGGCCTTTTTGTTACTTTTTTGGCCAGAAAAAAGTAAAAAGAATCTAGACGGGCGTCGACTGCCGCAAAAGGGCTTTTGTTATTTATCTCACTACACTATATTTTTTAGCGGTGTTCGATG
>CAZKSU010000190.1:0-3261 GCA_964555455.1 uncultured Carnobacteriaceae bacterium | reverse complement strand
AGGTGAATAGAGTGCGAGGTAATGAAGTTCACTATGGTAAGAAACGAGTTCGTCGTAGTTTTTCAAGAATTCGAGAAGTGATGGAGATTCCCAACTTGGTTGAAATTCAATCAGACTCTTATCAATGGTTTTTAGAAGAGGGATTGAGAGAGTTATTTGATGATATTTCTCCAATTGAGGATTTTTCAGGTAATTTATCATTAGAATTTTTAGATTATTCTTTTGATGAGCCGAAATACACTGTTGACGAAGCTCGAGAACACGATGCCAATTATTCGACTCCTATCTATGTTAAGTTGCGATTAATAAATAATGAAACAGGCGAGGTAAAAGAACAAGAGGTCTTTTACGGAGATTTGCCTACGATGACAGAGCAAGGGACATTTATCATTAACGGTGCTGAACGTGTTGTAGTCTCCCAGCTGGTCCGTTCTCCGGGCGTATATTTCAGTCCAAAAGTGGAGAAAAATGGCCGAGAAGGTTTTAGCGCGGTAATGATTCCTAACCGTGGAGCATGGTTAGAGTTTGAAACAGACACGAGAGGCTTACTGAACGTTCGTATTGACCGTACACGTAAATTGCCTTTGACCACCTTCATCCGTGCACTGGGAATTGGTTCCGATCAAGATATTATAGATATTATTGGACACAACCCAGCGATGGAAGCGACACTTGAAAAGGATACACATAAAAATCCTGCAGACTCTCGTGTAGAAGAAGCACTAAAGGATATTTATGAAAGTCTTCGTCCAGGAGAGCCTAAAACGGCGGATTCTTCAAGAAGCCTATTGAACACTCGCTTCTTTGACCCAAGAAGATATGATTTAGCTTATGTGGGCCGTTACAAATTAAATAAAAAATTAAATATCAGCTCGCGTCTGCACAATCAAACGCTGGCTGAGACACTAGTTGATCCAGAAACAGGCGAAATATTAGCTGAAGAAGGTACGCTAGTTACTCATGACGTTTTAGATGTGCTTAATCCGCATATCGAAAATGGACTGCTTGATGTAGACATCGAACCGTCAGATGAAGCAGTGGTTCCGGAAACATTGGAAGTACAAATGGTCAAAGTTTACTCGAAAGAAAATCCAGATCGAGTAGTAAACATCATTTCAAACAGACAGCCTGCTGAAGAAATAAAATGGCTGCTGCCGGAAGATGTTTTAGCTTCTATCAGTTACTACTTTGGTTTATTAGAAGGTCTGGGCAGCGTGGACGATATTGACCACCTAGGGAACCGTCGTATCCGTTCTGTCGGAGAACTTCTGCAGAACCAATACCGTATCGGTGTTTCCCGTATGGAGCGTGTTGTACGTGAGCGTATGTCGATTCAAGACGCTGAGACAACAACGCCACAACAGCTCATTAACATTCGGCCAGTGGTTGCCTCTATTAAAGAGTTCTTTGGCTCCTCACAGCTTTCACAGTTTATGGACCAGGTTAACCCATTAAGTGAACTGTCGCATAAGCGTCGACTTTCAGCCTTAGGGCCTGGCGGTCTGACTCGTGAACGTGCGGGATATGAAGTTCGTGACGTCCACTACTCTCACTATGGTCGTATGTGTCCGATTGAGACACCGGAAGGACCGAACATTGGTTTAATTAACTCTTTATCGACGTATTCGAAAATCAACAAATTTGGTTTCATCGAAACACCTTACCGCAAGGTTGACCGCAAAGAAGGTCGTGTAACAGATGAAATTGAATATTTAACAGCAGATGAAGAAGATATGTATACCATCGCGCAAGCCAACTCGTTGCTTGACGAGAATGATTATTTTGTAGAAGAGAGTGTACTGGCTCGTCGACGAGACGACAACGAAGAAGTGCCTGTAAGTGAAATTGACTATATGGACGTTTCGCCAAAACAGGTGGTTTCTATTGCAACGGCAAGTATTCCGTTCTTAGAAAACGACGACTCGAACCGTGCCTTGATGGGTGCAAACATGCAGCGTCAAGCGGTGCCTCTATTGCAGCCTGCTGCACCACTTGTTGGTACAGGAATTGAGAATACGGCAGCGAAAGGCTCCGGTTCAGCAATCGTGGCTAAAAATGACGGGGTTATAGACTATGTGGATGCAAGAAACATTAAAGTCCGTCAGTCAAATGGTATGATTGATCATTACCAATTGTCTAAATTCGAGCGTTCAAACGCTGGAACGTCTTATACTCAAAAACCGATTATCCGTCATGGCGATCGAGTAGAAAAAGGTGACATTCTTGCGGATGGACCAGCAATGGATCAAGGAGAAATTGCTTTAGGTAAAAACCCGCTAATCGCCTTTACTACGTTTGATGGCTACAACTTTGAGGATGCGATCATTATGAGTGAACGTTTAGTAAAAGACGACGTTTACACATCGATTCACCTTGAAGAATTTGAATCTGAAGCGCGTGATACGAAATTAGGACCTGAAGAGATTACTCGGGAAATCCCTAACGTATCAGATGCTGCTTTAAGAAACTTAGACGAAAATGGCATCATCCGTGTGGGTGCTGAAGTACGGGATGGCGATATCTTAGTAGGAAAAGTAACACCTAAAGGGATGTCTGAACAGTCAGCTGAAGAAAAACTATTGCATGCTATCTTTGGAGAAAAAGCGCGTGAAGTGCGCGACTCTTCTCTGCGTGTCCCTCATGGGGGAGGCGGAATTGTAAGTGATGTTAAAGTCTTCAGACGTGAAGATGGTGATGAACTGTCTTCAGGTGTAAACGACTTAGTGCGTGTCTACATCGCTCAAAAACGTAAAATCAGTGTTGGAGACAAGATGGCTGGTCGTCACGGAAACAAAGGTGTTGTCTCTTTAATTCTTCCGGAAGAAGACATGCCGTACTTGCCAGACGGTACACCGGTCGATATTATGTTAAACCCGCTGGGAGTGCCTTCGCGAATGAACATCGGACAAGTGTTCGAGCTTCACTTAGGAATGGCTGCTCGCCAATTAGGTATTCACTTTGCTACGCCGGTATTTGACGGAGCAACAGAGCAAGATATTCAGGACGTGCTAGAAGAAGCAGGATTCCCTAAAGACGGTAAGACTGTTCTTTATGACGGGCGTACTGGAGAAGCTTTCGACAACCGGGTATCTGTCGGAGTTATGTACTTCTTGAAACTATCTCATATGGTAGACGACAAGATGCATGCTCGTTCAACTGGTCCATACTCACTTGTTACGCAGCAGCCACTTGGTGGTAAAGCCCAATTTGGTGGACAGCGTTTCGGAGAGATGGAGGTTTGGGCACTGGAAGCTTACGGTG
>CAZKSU010000189.1:0-3315 GCA_964555455.1 uncultured Carnobacteriaceae bacterium | reverse complement strand
GCTAAAGGAGCGGATGACTATGTCGTCAAACCTTTTAATCCTTTAGAAGTGGTTGCGCGAGTGAAATCTTTGCTGCGCCGAAGTTCGTACATGTCTGGGCGGACAGCCAATCCCGCAGAAATAGAAGTTGGCCCCTTGATTATCCGTAAAAATGAGCATGAAGTAATCACGTTAGAGGGAGAAGAAATTCATTTAACGGCTTTGGAATTTGGGATTTTATACCTTCTGGCGAGCCATCCCAACCGCGTCTTCAGTGCGGATGAAATTTTCGAGCGGGTCTGGCAGCAAGAAACAGATGTCCCTTCAAAGACTGTGATGGTGCATGTCAGTCATCTGCGCGATAAAATCGAAAAAGCGACGGGCGGAGAAAAAGTTGTCAAAACGGTTTGGGGAGTAGGGTATAAAATTGAAGCGGATTAATCCAAAGCTGAAAAAGCCTTCGACTTTAAAGCTGACGACTTACGAACGATGGGTCTTAGTTGGAGAAGGCTTTATCACAGCAGGCATCATCGTTCTTTTATACTTTGCCGCCTACCAGATCTTCCAGCTCCTTGTCTCTGCCTTCCCAACATTCTTTGAGGATTTTTGGATCTTCGGTGATTTATTTATCGAAATGAAAGACCAGAGCCTCCTTGAAGTCAACCCGTTTGTTTATATTTTTCTAATTTTACTGGCTATCATCGCCATCTTTTGGCGCTTGCATCGTCGTTACCGCAGTTATGAAATGCGCCATATTATCACAGAATTGCATTATATTGCGCAAGGGAATTTTGAATACCGTATTCCGCCAAGCTCGGACGGCAACCTGCAGGAATTCATTGACAGTATCCACGTGTTAGTGGATTCCACTGTGGAAGCGATGGAAGAAGAGCGGCGCATTGAACAGACGAAAGATGAACTGATTACAAATGTCAGTCATGATATTCGCACGCCTCTCACTTCAATTATCGGCTACTTGGGCTTAGTTGAAGAAGGAAGATACCAGTCACAAGCAGAAGCGCATCAGTATGTGCATACGGCTTACCAAAAAGCACGTCAGATGAAGGTGTTGGTGGATGATCTATTTGAATACACGTCGTTTCGGCAAACAGATACTTCTTTGAATGTCATACATTTCGATATGGTCCAATTACTTGAACAGTTAGCGATCGACTTTTATTTAGAAGCGGAAGAAAAAGGGATGGAGATTGCTAGTTATTCATCGGTGGAAAAATTTCTGATGCAGGGAGATACCGACAAACTGGTTCGAGTGTTCAGTAATCTGATTTCCAATGCGTTGAAGTACGGAAAAGACGGCAATAAGATTGTTATCGAAGTAGCGCCTGCTCAAGAAGAGAGCATCCGCGTAACGATTAAAAACGATGGAGAACCCATCCCGCCTGAAGCCCTTGAACAATTATTCGAACGGTTTTACCGAGCCGAGACCGCCCGCACCCAGGAATCCGCAAGTACTGGTTTAGGCTTAGCTATTGCAAAAAGTATTGTTGAATTGCATAAAGGGAAAATTACCGCAAAAACAAGTGAAGGCTGGACCTCATTTACTGTTGAATTGCCTCGCAAGCTAGTGGAATAAAACTGTTTTAGATACAAAAGTATGCATTTAATTCAAGTAGAATATGTGTTATTATTTCATGGGGCCAAATTCGTTTGGCTCTTTTTAAACGGGTTGGATTCACGAGTTGAAAAAGACATTAAGGAGAAAATAAAAGAATGCGAATGAACAGATTAAACATTTTATTCAAAAAAAGTTTACTGATAGGAGGTTCGGCGGCGCTGCTTTTTTCGGCCTTGCTGCCAACGGCACCCGCTGTTCAGGCTCAAGCACCTGAAATCTCAGCTGAAGCCGCGCTGACTGTTGACTTTGAAACAGGCCAAATTCTGCAAGGTAAAAATATTGATGAGTTGATGGGGATTGCCTCAATGACAAAAATGATTGTTGAATACATAGTGTTTGAAGAAATAGAAGCAGGGAATCTGGACTGGGATACGGAAATTACAATCAGCGACTATGCGTATGGCATCAGTCAAAATTACGACTTATCCAATGTACCTTTGAGAAAGGGCGAAAACTATTCCTTAAGAGAACTGTATGAAGCCATGGCGATTTATTCTGCAAACGGTGCGACAATCGCTATAGCTGAACATATTGAAGGATCAGAACCGGCCTTTGTTGACCGCATGCGTGAAACGGTTGAAAGATTTGGAGTAGAAGATGCAGCTTTATTCAATGCTTCTGGTTTAGACCGGATTTACTTAGGAGACAATATTTATCCAGGCAGCAAGGAAAATGACGAAAACAGAATGAGCGCTCGTTCCATTGCAAAAATTACAAACCAGATTTTAAAAGATTACCCAGAAATTTTAGAAGTGGCCAGTATACCGACAAAAACATTCCGTGAAGGGACAATCGATGCCATCCAGATGGTCAACTGGAACCGGATGCTGGAAGGATTGTCGCATTACCGGCCGGGTGTCGATGGCTTAAAAACAGGAACAACTGATATCGCCGGCTATACCTTCGCGGGAACGGCTCAAGAAGAGGACCAGCGTTTAATCACAGTCGTTATGGGTGTTGACGGCGATATCAATGCTCGTTTTGTTGAAACGGATCGCTTGCTTGATTTTGGTTTTGATGCCTTTGAATTACAGAATGTTTTAGAGCCGTGGGAGCAAGTGTATGATTATGCTCCATTAGAGGTAACGAATGGGAAAGAAGAAACAGTCAACTTTGCTCCAGGCGAAGAGACGCTGGATATGTATGTTCAGACCGACCACAGTTTAGAAGAAGAGATTTCTTACACGATTGAATGGGACCCGAATATTGTGACAGAAGAAGGCACAATTGAAGCACCGTTTGATGCAGGAATGGAAATTGGCCAATTGATCGTGGATTATTCTGGAAACGAAGAGGGCTATTTGCATGGAGAAGAAAAAAATACCGTACCTATCGTAACCACAGAGGGCGTTGAAAAAGCGAATGTCTTTGCTGTAGCTTGGAATTGGGTTGTAGGTGTCTTTGAAAGTATCACGAGCCGTTTTTAAGCTTTTGTAAAAAATGGAAGCTGTGAGGCTTTCATGCTAATATAGATTGTATACTGAATTTAAAACGAACTGAAAACTTAAGGAGTGTTGCTTCATGCTGGACATGAAATTGATTCGAAATGATTTTGAAAGAGCCGCGGAACTGTTAGAGACCCGTGGTGTAGAAAAAGAAGAAATCAAGCGCTTGAAAGAAGCGGATGAGAAGCGTCGTGAACAGATACAGGAATCTGAGAAACTAAAAAGTAAACGCAATGAAGTTTCTAAAGAGATTGC
>CAZKSU010000188.1:0-3335 GCA_964555455.1 uncultured Carnobacteriaceae bacterium | reverse complement strand
AAAATTGAAGTCATTCAAGTTTAATCCAATAATGAACCCCAGAAGTACCGCTTAGGTTTTCTGGGGTTTTAAATTATTTACTTAGATTCAACATGATTTCACGTACAATTTTAACATTGGCCGCCTATACTTTAAATAAGATCCTTTTACTCGAAACGAACTCCCCTTTTCCAACGGTTATCACCACTTATTCAATTAAGTGATGAACAAAAATACTTAAAGGAGTGTTGCTGATGGTGAAAATCATTCAAAACGTACGAGGTAAACGGTTAATCACACAGGAGGTTAAGAAACTGACGCTCCGAATTATTCCGCCAAGTATACGAGCACACTCGATACGAGTAGAAAGGGTACGGTGATCCAGTCTATCTCGGAGTTATCCGTTAAATAACATTTTCTAGTCTCTTCAATACTTAAAATAAAATAAAGAAAAGCCCCTTTTCCGTAGGGGCTTTTCTCTGTAGAAAGGAGATGATTAAAAATATGAAAAGTAAATTAGTTATATTCACTAACTCTTACTTCACTTAATATGTTACCGCATTCTGTAAGCGTTGTCAAATACTTTTTGAATTTTCTTCTATTTTTATATTTTTAATTCCACTCGTCCTTTTAACTGAAACGTATTACGGCACGCTGCGCACGCATATTTCTTTAGATTAAATCGCCGTTTGCGATAAACCTTTGTGTGACATCCTTGGCATTGATACTCCCAACGAAGCACTTTCCCTTGCTTGATTTCTAAAGACGGTGTGTAGCGTAAAGCGTCTACTTTTTTCAGGAGTTGTTTAAAGTCTTCATCCCCATGCTGGTAACCTTTCCCTTCTAGATGTAAATGGTAGTGGCACAATTCATGTTTAATAATCCCTTTAAAAACGTCCATCCCGTAAATCGCCAAGATTTTGGGATTGAAATCAAGATGATGGGTGGTCAGATGATAACGTCCGCCAGTCGTCCGCAGCCGATGGTTAAATGTGGCTTGATGTACAAAAGGTTTGTTGAAATATTTAAGAGAGAGTGCCTCGACTAATTTTTGCAATTTTCTTTGTTCCATCTATCTTCTCCTATAGATTGTTCGATTTTTCCGCTTTTCTTCTTTTTTATTTTAGCACAATTTCAGCTCACTGACCTTCTGTAAAATAAAAAACATCCAGAGTCTCTCTCACCTACGCAAAAGACTCCGAATGTTCTTCATTAATTATTTTAAGGTATTTGGTACTATGATTTAGAGTGTTTCATTGAAAACCTCGTAGTCTAATTCACCTTCATCTGCTGAAATAACCATTGCCACTAATGCATCAATAAGTGTATTTAATGGTGTGCGGATCATACCTGCGAACCAATCGATTCCAGCTAATAATCCGATTGAAGCTGCCGGCAGTCCTAAATAAGGCACTACTACAGTCAAGGCTACAATCCCGCCGCCCGGAACAGTTACTGTACCCATTGTGGCTAATGAAGACAAGGCCACGGCATAGACCAAGTAACTTAGAGGCATATCAATTTCATAGAATTGAGCGAGAAATACTACGGCAATCCCTAAATACATGGACAAGCCATTACTATTTAAAGCTGTTCCTAAAGGATTGACTAAACCGTTAATCCGTTTAGACATGCCAAATAACTTTTCGGAATCTTCCATCTTCGTTGGCAAAGCAACTGAAGAAGAAGTCGTTGTTACAGCAATGATAAACATATTTTTTGTTTTCTTCATGGCATGCCAAGGATTGACTTTCGCTTTAGCACTTGTCACGATAAAGGCCAGAACCTGATGGATAATAGCCGCAATGAGGAAGACAAGCAGGAATTTTCCTAGAGACAGAATGACGTCCAGACCGCTTGTTCCGACTACTTGGGCAATAATCGCAAAGATACCAATGGGTGCAAAATTCATGACTATACCAATCACTCTCTGAACGGCTGTATTCGCATCCGTAACAAATTTAAGCATGATGTTGTCGGGATCTTCTTTCATAATCATGGAAAGACCTAAACCAAATAAGATAGCAAAGACGATGACTTGAATCATATTTCCTTCAGCTAAAGCGCCCATGATATTGTCTGGGAAGAAACCTATAATCGTGTCATAAATCGTCATATCTGTTCCAGAAACTGCTTCTACTGGTGTATCCGCAGCTACACCTACTCCCGGCTGAAGAATGATCGCAAGGATTACACCGATCGTAGCCCCCAATACGGTTAAAGCAGCAAACCAACCAAACATTTTTGCGCCTAGTTTCCCTAAATCCGCCGGGTCTAAACTTCCAACCGCTTCGATAACGGCTAAGAAAATCATGACTGTTACAGACATCTGTATAAGACGGATAAAGATATCACCTAAAATACCGATTGGTTCAATCACTGGACCTACTACAATACCAGTCACAGCACCTAAAATCATACCAATCATAATCCAATTCGTTAGACCAAGGTTTTTTATTTTCTCAAACATATACCCACACCTATCTTCTTTATTTTATTGTGCTCAACTTAGTATGCTAAACGTTTAAATGTTTCTGCTAATGCTTCTGCACTTTGAACGATATCTTCTGCATCGGTATGTTCTTCTGGGTTATGGCTAATTCCGGCTACTGAAGGACAGAATAGCATCGCAGTCGGAACATGCGGTGCAAAAATTTGAGGATCATGTCCTGCGCCTGAATGCATCACTTCATAATTTAAGTTTAAGTCTTTACAAACCTCTTCGATTGTCTGAACAAGATTTTCATCCATAGGAACTGGCGGCTCATCCATCCATTTGTTGATTTCAATTTCTAAGCCTAATTCCTCAGCTACATTATGCATAATCTGCTCGACTTCATCTGTAAAGTGATTTAAAGCTTCTTGGTCAGTGTGGCGGCAATCCATAGAGAAACTCGTCTCACCAGGCACAACGTTTACCGTATTCGGCTTAGGATCTACACGTCCGAACGTTAACACGAGCGGGTTTCCGGCAGCTTTCGCTTTATCCAAGCTTTGAGAAACAATTTTAGCCATACCTTCTACCGTATCTTTGCGGTATTCCATCAATGTTGTTCCCGCATGGTTTGCCTGCCCTTTTAGCACAATATCCCAGCGTTTCTGCCCAACAATCGAATTCACTACACCCACATCTACTTTATTTTGTTCTAGATAGTTTCCTTGTTCGATGTGCAATTCGATAAAGGCATCCATTTCATTAAATTTCGGTTCGCCTTCTAAGAAATCAAAGCCTGCTTCACGCATGGCCTCTTCAAATTTCATACCTTCTGCATCGACTGTTCCTTCAACATCTTCTCTTTTGGCTTCGCCAAAGATGTTTTTAGAACCCCAGAATGCGTAAGGGAATCGGGAACCTT
>CAZKSU010000187.1:0-3336 GCA_964555455.1 uncultured Carnobacteriaceae bacterium | reverse complement strand
GAGTAGGCCATATTTTAATTGAGCTGTCGACGGATGGTCCTGGTTTTATTGATGATCAAGAATCTTATGAAGAATTAGGTTCAACTTTAGCCTTGCCGCCAGCATTTGAAGGGGACCGTGAGCGGATTGAAAAGCTCGTTCGTCCGTTTGACACATCCGATATCAATGAAAAATTTGTCAAATAGAAAGTGGGTTTTGAATGGTTCATTTTGGTCCAGAGAAATTAAGTGAGAGAGACAACTATAAATTTATGATAGGGTCGATTATTCCGCGCCCCATCGCATTGATTACCAGCGTATCAGAAGACGAGGTACTAAATGTCGCGCCTTTTAGCTATTTTAATATTGTGACATCCAATCCGCCGATTGTCTCTGTTGCTTTTCAAAGGAAAAATGGTGAGTTCAAACACACCGCTAAAAACATTTTAGAGAAAAAGGAAGCGGTCATTCATATTGTCGACGTTGACAATGTGGATGAAGCCAATAAGACGGCGGCCAATTTACCCGCGGAAGATAGTGAATTTGATGCCACAAATTTCACGCGGATTCCTTCAAAGACGGTAAGTATCCCAAGTTTAAAAGAAACAAAAATACGCTTCGAAGTTGAATTGTATGAACATGTCGTAGTCGAAAATGAAGGCAAACCTTCGGCTGATTTATTGCTGCTTAAAATCAAGCAATATCATATAGAGGATTCACTCTATGAGGAAGGCCGTATTGATCCTGATGGGCTAGCAGCCGTCAGCCGTCTTGCGGGTCATGATTATGCGGAAATCGGCCGAATGTTTACCATTTCAAGACCAGAATAAAGGAGTTTGAATAAGCATGTATAATTATATTTATAATGAAGGCAAAGCTGGAGAACCCGTCCTTGTTTTACTGCATGGAACGGGCGCAGATGAAAACAACTTAATTCCGATCTCAGATGCTCTAGCACCGGACGCAACCGTGTTAAGTATCCGCGGAAATGTTTCAGAAAACGGCATGAACCGTTACTTCAAGCGTCATGGAGAAGGCCATTATGACGTAGAAGATTTACACAAACGCGGCAAAGAACTGTATGGATTCATCGCAGAAAAAGCAAAAGAATACAATTTCTCGCTTGAAGACGTTATTCTGTTTGGTTTTTCAAATGGATCCAATATTGGAATCAACATGCTGCTTTTAGAAGAAGCAAAGCTGAATAAAGCGATGTTATTTGCTCCAATGTACCCAGTGGATATTGAAGCTGGGCCGGATTTATCGGATGTTCAAGTGCTATTGTCAATGGGTGAAAATGATCCTATCGTGCCACCAGCAGAAAGCGACCGAGTGATTGAACTCTTTAAATCGCGCGGAGCGGATGTCGATCAAGTTTGGGTAGACTCTCATGAAATTAATGAGAAAAATCTGCTTGCTGCGAAACAGTGGCTAGGTAAAGTAAACAAATAAAAAAGGTAAAGCAAGCACCTCTTTTGCTGGAGCGTGCTTGCTTTTTTTATGTTTGAATCTTTATATGTCTTTTGAAAGGGGATACATTGCTGTTAAATTAGGATTCACTTGTTTTTATTTCTATTTGGGCTATGATAAGTAGTGGTACAAAGCCATGGAGGTGAATATTATGTCAGACAAAGTCATGTTAGTTTTGATTTTAGAGAAAGAACAATACCTTAACGAGCTGCTGCTTGAATTATCCGATGAAGGGATCAATTCAGCAACTGTCGCAAATACTTCAGGAATGATGGGGCATCTTTCTTCTTTAGGAGATGAGCAGATTATCTCCACACTGCGTCCTTTATTTACTCCAGCCCATACCGAAAACAAAACAATCTTTATGGTGATGGATCAAGAGAAAGTAGAGGTTGCTCGTCAAACTATCAGAAACGTTTTAGGAGATTTATCCAAACCGGAAACGGGTATTTTATTTGGAATACCGCTCTTATTTACAGAGGGGATTCGGGATTATGATTAAAAATATATAGAAATGAAGGTTGATATTGTGGATTTGGGTGCTTTATTAAGTATCGCGATCGTTTTATTTGCCGGATTATTTTTTGGGAAACTGGTTACTTATTTGCGGTTACCAAATGTGACTGGTTATCTTATTGGTGGGTTAATTATTGGCCCGTCGGTTTTAAATATACTTTCAGCAGAAAGTATTGATTCGTTGGGAATCCTTTCACAAGTCGCATTAGGGTTTATTGCTTTTACGATCGGTCTCTCATTCAAGGTAAATTATTTCAAAAGGGTGGGGTGGACACCGGTCGTTATAGCGATTTTCGAATCAACATTAGCCGTGTTATTCGTTCAAGCGGCTTTATTGATAGCAGGCTTTGATCTTTCGATGTCTATTCTTTTAAGTGCTATAGCGGCGGCGACTGCCCCTGCAGCAACTGTAATGGTCATTAAACAGTATAAAGCGAAAGGACCAGTGACGGATACCCTGCTGAGTGTAGTGGCCATAGATGACGCTATCGCATTAATTCTATTCGGCTTTGCTGCTGCCATTGCACAGACGTTGCTAGGGACGAATGTTTCTAGTAATATTTTATTGACGATTTTAGACCCTGTTTTAGAAATCGTCTTTGCTTTATTACTTGGTGCAGGTGTTGGCTTTATAATGAAATATGTCTTGAAGCTGTTCACTACTCGGGGTGGTCGTTTGTCGATTCTCATTGGTAGTGTCTTTTTAATTACTGGCTTAGCTACCTACTTCGGCATCTCCGAGTTGTTAGCGAACATGGCTGGTGGTATCGTCTTGACGAATATTTCGATTGACGCTCAAAGAATGGATGAAATGACGGACTATATTACGCCGCCTATTTATATGGCGTTTTTTGTGATTTCAGGCGCTAGATTGCAGTTGAGTATATTGCCTACAATCGGGTTATTAGGGATTATTTATATCGTCTTCCGTGTGATTGGAAAAATTTCTGGAGCGTATATCGGTGCTCGAGTAATGGGCGCTTCGAAGGATATCCAGAAATATTTAGGACCCATGCTTATCCCGCAAGCGGGTGTGGCGATTGGTTTAACGAGTGTCGCTGAACAGCTCGTTCCTGAGCACGCTGGTGAAATAACTGCAGTCGTTCTAGTTGGAACCCTCGTTTATGAATTAGTGGGGCCAATTATTACAAAGATTTCTTTAGAAAAAGCTGGCGAAACAAATGTATAAGAAGGTATGAAATAAAATAGAGAACGTTTAAACAATAGTAAAAAGCGTCTCGTTTCTATGGTTTGTAACATAGAGACGAGTTTTTGTTTAAATAAAAAAGAACTATAAAAAATCTGCTCTCAAACTTTGAGGACAGATTTTTTGCTGTTTTCATGTCAGTTTCTGATGAGCAGCTTTCTTTTG
>CAZKSU010000186.1:0-3377 GCA_964555455.1 uncultured Carnobacteriaceae bacterium | reverse complement strand
CCAAGCTAAACTTGAAGCTAAGAAACCAAAGCCAATCAGAAAAATTTGCGGATAATTTAATCGTAGCTTTTTCTTTTCTGTCTGCATACTACCCCTCATTTCGGAATCGAATACCCCAATGCTCTTACAGCTTCAACCGCTTTTTGTCCGCCGTCTGTCTGAAATTGTGCGCGCAGCTCAACCGCTCGTTTCGGTTCATTCGTTATAATCGCATCCACTTCAATCAACAAAGCAGCATAAATATGTGCTGGATGATCGGCTGTCCAGACGTTCACATTCAAGCCGTTTTTTCGGATATTTTGAATGAGATTTCTTTGCTGCATGCTGTTAATCATTGGATGATAAGCCTCTACACCCACGCTTTTAATGTAATCCCATGGCTCGACTTGAATATCGGACGTTAAAATCGCACAATATTTTCCGCCGACGATATTCGCCATCTTCCGCATAGATTCATGGTTAAACGAGCTGTAGAGCACTTGTTGGTTCATTTTATACTTATTGACCAAATCAAAAATTTCTTGTTCCATACCAGGATAGAAATAATGGCTGTTTTTCAATTCGATGTTCAGGGTAAGCGCTGTGGATTGAAACAATTTGAGGACTTCTTCAAGGCTGGGAATTTTCTCTGAAGTCCCGCCAAGCGTGAGGGTTTGTATCTCTGCCCAAGAAACTTCCCAAACACATTGATCTAGATCCGTTAGACGGTTTAATTTCTCGTCGTGAAAGACAATCAGCTTTCCGTCCTTGGTCCGCTGCACATCCAGCTCCACACCGTCTGCGCCGTCTTTAATCGCTTGTCGAAAGGCCGCCATTGAATTCTCTATTTGTGTATGACTTGACCCGCGGTGGGCCCAAATTTTTGTGTGCATAACACCCCTCCTTAACGTTTTCTTGCTTGTAAAATAAGTATAACGGAATAAAAAGAGAAATAGTATTAATTACATGTTAAGTTTTTCAGAAGAAAAAGCCTCTCCATAGAGAAGAGACTTTAGAGGAGAGACTTTTCTTTAGGTGGCTAACCCATTTTTGCGGCTGTTTTCCTATAAGCTTCAGTATCGCTGTCGTCTCTTTCCGCTAAAAGACGCAAACCGTTTAGAATCACTAAAATCGTTGAGCCTTCGTGGAATAAAACGGCTAGAGGCAGTGAGAGGACACCGACCATATTTAAGAGAATCAAAGTGATGATGACAGTGATTGAAAAAATGACATTTTGTAAAATAATCTGGTTCAATTTATTGGAAAGTTTGTAGCTGTAAAACAATTTGCCTAAATCATTTTTGACAATTACCACATCCGCCGATTCCATCGCGACCGACGAGCCGCTGCCCATGGCAATCCCGATATCGGCATTGGCAAGAGCCGGCGCATCATTAATGCCGTCGCCAATCATCCCTACCACCTGTTCTTCCTTTTGCGAGTCCACGACGTACCGGATTTTATCTTCTGGCCGCATGGAAGCTTTATAATGGTCGGTATGGACGAGTTCAGACACCTTTTTCGCAACCGCTTCGTTGTCTCCAGTAAGTAAAATAACAGCAATCTCTTCACTTTGAAAATCAGCTACCGCTTCTTTCGACTGAGGTCGAATTTGGTCAGCCAAAGAAATATACCCGGCAATCGCCTGGTTTTTTCCAATGAATACCGTTGTATCGCCCGCTTTCAGTTTTGTGCGGTAATGCATTGGATCTGAAAAATCAGCAAAAGCATCTGGTTTCCCAACGCGGATGTCTCCTTTTTTAATCCCAGAGCCGGCAATCTCTTCGATTTTTTCCAAAGAGCTGACCTGGCTCAAATCAAGTTCACGAAAGTTCTCGACAATTGCTGCGGCAATGGGATGGCTTGACTGCTGTTCCATATAGACCACTTCTTTTAGGAGGTCTTCATCCACTTGGTAGTCGATGACTTGGAATTCTCCAAAAGTAAGCGTGCCTGTTTTGTCGGTATACAACACATCCATCGTATTGAGAGCTTCCATAGCTGCACCGCCTTTAAAAAGGACACCGTTTTTAGCCCCGTTGCTGATGGCGCTTAAGGTGGCTGGAGTGGCGGAGGCGACTAATGCACATGGGCTGGCGACCGTCAGCAAGACCATGCCTCGATAAAAGGCCACAGTAAAGGGGTAGTTTAGGAAAAAATATAAAACGAAGATGAAAATAGGAACAGTGATTAATACGGTAAGCACATATTTACTTTCGATTCGGTCAATAAATTTTGAGATGCGCGAAGGGCGGTTTTGCGCTTCTTCAACCATGCGGATAATATTTGAAAAGACGGTTTCATCCGCGCGTTTATTGACTTCTAAATGAAATACGTTGCCTTCGTTGATTGTTCCTGCAAATACTTCTTCTCTAGGCTGGCGGTTGACAGGCACGGATTCACCTGTTAAAGCTGCTTCATTGACAGTCACTAAGCGATCGGTGTAGCCATCAATCGGAATTTGGGCCCCTTTGGCAACGACAACCGTATCTCCGGCTTCGAGAGTCTCAGTGGCTACTTCCACTACATCCCCATTGGCTTTTAATACTTGAGCAGTAGCGGGAACTTGGGCCATTAATTCTGAAATCGCGGAGGTGGACTTATCATTTGCATAATCTTCCAAAGTTTCAGCAGCCGCAAAAATAAAGAGCAAAGCCGCTCCTTCCGATTCGAAATCAATCCACACAGCACCCAGAGCTGCAAGAATCATCAATAAATCTACGTTCGGCGACCGGTGGCGTATCGTCTCTACCACTGCATCTTTGGCAGCATAATAACCCAGGAAAAAAATGGAGATATAAAACACGACGGAGTCCCCGGGCTGCCCAGTAAACATGAAAAGAAAACCCAAAACTAAAAACAAAGTACCGATTGCTAAAAATTGTCCCTGCCGGCTTTTAGCTAAATAATTCATCATTGAATCGCTCCTCTTTGTGATTTTTTTTCAATGGTGTATCGAAAAAAGCACACCCATAGAACAGAATGAACTGTTCCACAGGCATGCCTTAAATGACGGGTCATATACGGCTGCTTCAAGTAATCGCGCCGAGCGGAATGAACGGTTATGTTCACCGCTTGTTTAGAATCCCAAGGATTCCATAGCTGTGAAACCAGAGTTTTCCCTTTTCCTTGCCTTTACTTTAGCACAAAGACCGATCCTCTATCAAGAGATTGTTCGATAATTAACAAGTAGAATTTAAGC
Organism: uncultured Carnobacteriaceae bacterium; assembly: GCA_964555455.1. Classification (GTDB taxonomy): domain Bacteria; phylum Bacillota; class Bacilli; order Lactobacillales; family Carnobacteriaceae_A; genus Atopostipes. The sequence goes on along the minus strand of CAZKSU010000186.1, from coordinate 196 downwards.
CTTTTTATCGACTTCAGATTGAACATCTTGTACCGTTTGCTCCACTTCATCACGGCTCATCTTTTCGCGTCCTTCCTTCATGGCATTCAGGCTCTTATGGGCGAATTCAAGAGGCAGCCGACAAAAGAGGATCGTGCTTTTTTCGGTTAATGTCTCAATATACGCATCTGCTTTCGCTAGATTTTCTTCGGCGTAA
>CAZKSU010000185.1:0-3399 GCA_964555455.1 uncultured Carnobacteriaceae bacterium | reverse complement strand
ACTATCAAGTGGATGCCCATCTGCAGCTGATGGCATCCACTCAATTAAGCAAAGGGGATATCGCCATTTTAATTTCCCATACGGGGCACACCCAAGAGATTTTGGAACTGCTAGAGATTCTTAAAGAGAATGAAGTGTATACCATCGGCATTACGGGCTTTGCTGAATCGCCGCTCAACCGGGGAGTGGATTTATCGTTGCATACCTTGTCGGAAGAAACGGACTTCCGCTCCGAAGCGTTGGCTTCGCGCATCGCCCAGCTGACGATCTTGGATGCACTGTATGTGAGTTTGATGATGGGACTGGGCGAACGGGCCACTGCGTCTTTAGACCGCATCCGCCAGGCCATTTTACGAAAAAGAGTGGAATAGGAAACGAGTGGAGAAGAGAGGAGAGAGCGTTTGGATTTAGAAAAATTTACAGCCGGCAAGCAGCTGACCGATTTGGAACGGTCCATTTTAGAATACGTGGTGGAACATATTGAGGAAATTCAGGAGATGGGCGTGCGTGAGGTCGCGGAAGAAACCTACACGTCCCCGGCATCCGTGATCCGCTTGTCTAAAAAGCTGGGCTATACCGGCTTTACGGATATGTACTACTCCTTGCTGCCGATTGTCAAAAAAGCAGAACAGGCGACCTATGAAGCAGGTCACGGAATCTTGGATTTTGATTTCTCGGCTATTTTAAGCGAGTTTTCAGAAGAAAAAATTGAACAGTTTAATCGGCATATTTTTGAGAAGTCGAACAAATATATTTTTATTTATGCGACGGGTTTTTCGGACATATTGGCTGAGTATGTGTACAAGAAACTGCTGGTTTTAGGGCGGAAAGTCATTATTTCAAGCGGTGCGGATTCGATCGGCATTTTTGAGAACAACTTAGAGGATATCAGTTCGATGCTGGTGATTTCCAAATCCGGGGAGACGGGGCAAGTGTACAATAAACTGTCCAAAGCTGCGGATGCGGGGATCTATACGGTTTCTTTTACGCAAAATTCCGCCAATCGGATCGCTGAGCTTTCCGATTTAAACATCCCCATTACCGATCTGCATCCTTTAGACGACCGCAACATGCTGCCGAATGTGTTCTTTCCAGGGGTCTTGTTGACGTTTGAGTTTTTATTGGAAAAATATTTAGAACAGTTTTAGGACTAAGGATAGAATGATATGGGACAATAGAATGGTGTGAATGCAAGACGTGTCTCGTGTTCACGTAAAATAATTTCATGGCAATTAGAGTGGCTAATTACTCCATAAAAAAAATTATGTAGTGATTAGAACGTTTAACGACTGTATAAATAAAGGACAGAATGATTAGAGTTTTTAACCGCTACATGAACTACCTAAGAAACGTGTTTCGGATGGCCGGAACATGTTTCTTTGTTTTTGAAACGCTTTCTTTGAAACGGCTTACAAGGTATACTACACATGATTAAAAGATTAATTAGGAGGAAAGAGGATGAAAGAAAAATTGATGGATGGCATGCAGAAATTCTCTCGAGCCATGTTTATTCCGGTCCTTATTTTACCGATTGCCGGTCTATTGATCGCTATTGGCAACTTATTGACCAACCCTGGCTTGCTTGAATTAATTCCAGCGATGGATAATCCAATTACGACAGGCTTTGGCACTATTTTATCTAGCGCACTTGTCTCTATTTTACAAAATCTGGGACTGATCTTTGCAGTAGGAATCGCCGTTGGATTGGCAGACAAGAAACGAGCAGAAGCGGGTTTCACTACTTTGCTTGCGTACTTAGTATTTATTTACGCCATGAACGCCTTTATGGATTTAACCGGAATATTAGCGGATCCTGAAAATCTCCGCGGAACCGGACAAGCTATGGTTTTAGGTGTCCAGGTACTGGACATGGGCGTGTTTTTAGGCATTATTTTGGGTGTCATCGCTGCACTGGTACATAACCGGTTTGCAGATATTGAATTTGACAATGCCTTCCAGATTTATGGAGGTTCTCGTTTTGTATTTATTGTTTTAATTCCGGTTGCTGTTTTGCTTGCCATTGGTTTTACTTACGTTTGGCCAGTAGTACAGAGCGGAATTAATGCACTGGGCGGCTTTATCAACCAGTCCGGCAACTTCGGCTTGATGCTGTATGGCATGCTTGAACGGCTCTTGATTCCGACCGGTCTGCACCACTTGGTTTACACACCGTTCTTATATACTTCCCTTGGTGGAGTAGAAGAAGTCGGCGGGGTTGTGTTTGAAGGAGCACGTAATATTTACTTTGCTGAAATGGCTGACCCGAGTGTGCAAGTCCTATCTGAAAGTGTCATCTGGGATGCACGTGGCATTTCAAAAATGTTTGGTTTAATCGGAGCATGTTTGGCTATGTACCACACTGCAAAACCAGAAAACAAAGCACGTGCTCGCGCACTGTTAATTCCGGCAGCGTTCACTTCATTTATCGCGGGTGTAACTGAACCGATTGAGTTCTCATTCATGTTTGTCGCCCCTTTACTATTTGTTATTCACTCCGTCTTGAGCGGTTTGAGCATGGTGATTTTAAACCTGTTCAATGTACGAGCCATAGGTCCAAATGGCTTTATCGACTTCCTGATTTACAACGTGCCATTAGGGACCGAAAAAACCGGATGGCCGATGTACATTGCTGTTGGACTGCTGTTCTTCGTGCTGTACTATGTGATTTTCCGCTTCTTGATTACCCGGTTCCAATTAAGTACAGTCGGCCGAGAAGACAATCCAGCCGATACAAGGCTCTACACGAAAGATGACTACAAAGCGAAACAAGAAGGAAAACCTGTAGGAGATACAGAGAATCCGGCCGATCTCGATGAAGGAGAATTGGGCTATGCGCCCATTATTGTCGATGCGCTCGGAGGGGCCGGGAATATTCAAACCTTAACCAATTGTTATTCACGGCTGCGTTTAACTGTCGAAGATCCGACAAAAGTGGATGAAGCGGTCTTGAAAAACCAAACCGGCGCGTCCGGCGTGATGATTAATGATAAAAATGTCCACGTGGTTTACGGCATGCAAGTCAATAAAGTCCGAAGAAACGTAGACAAATATCTCGGAAGAAATCCAGACGAAGAGTAAAAATAGAAGAAATCATATAAAGGAGAAGATTTAAATATGACGGAAAAGCAATTTTCAATCGTAATCGCAGGGGGCGGCAGCACCTTTACACCAGGGATTGTCTTAATGCTTTTAGAAGAAGCAGAGCGATTTCCGCTTCGCAAACTAGTGCTCTATGACAATGACCCAGATAGACAAGGGGTTTTAGGTGAAGCACTTGAGATTCTGCTGAAAGAAGAAGCACCCGATTTAGAATTCTTTTACACGACGGATCCAAAAGAAGCTTTCACGGATGTAGATTTCGTGTTCGCCCATATCCGTGTCGGTCAATACGCTATGCGT
>CAZKSU010000184.1:0-3412 GCA_964555455.1 uncultured Carnobacteriaceae bacterium | reverse complement strand
GGTCATTTCTCTAGAAAGGGGTGTTTTATTTATTCGCCAAAGCAATTTCTTGTTCCGCTTTGACGTCCGCTAGCAAATCCGGATTTTCCAGCAGGTCTAAAGCGACAAGCGCAATGCCTTGGGCGCCTTTAATCAGGCCTTCTCTGCCCGCATCGGTAAGGGTGGCGTCAGCCATTTCACGGGTATGGGCACTGATTGTTTCTGGAACAATTTTAATGTTCCCTTGAATGGTCGGACATTTGTAGCTGACCGCGCCCACATCTGTGGAACCTCCGGTCGTTTCATCCACCGGCTGCACATTCTTTACACCCAAAGCGTGGTATTTCTCGGTTAATAAGTCTGCTAATTTGTAATTGATGACGGTATCTTCATAGGCACACTCATATTCGGAAATCTCAACCGTTGTTCCATTCGCTTGGCTGATGTTTTTGACCATATCTATCGCTTTTTCGCTTATTTCACGCGCATAAGCCATCGTCGGCGCCCGGAAATAGTATTCAAGCGACGCGTAATCAGGGATGACATTAGCGGCTTGGCCGCCGTCTTTAATCACGCCGTGGATGGTCGTATACGGCTTGACCATTTGGCGAAGCAGGTTGATCTGCATATAGCTCATTACCGCGGAATCGAGGGCGGATACACCCTCCCATGGGCTGGCTGCTGCATGAGCGCTTTTTCCGTGAAATTCAAACTTCACCGGCACCAAAGCACTGGAGCGTGAACCGACGCCGTTTTTGCTGCCGGGATGCACCATTAAAGCAACATCCACCTCATCAAAAACGCCCGCCTCTGCCATGGACACTTTACCGCCGAAGTTTTCTTCAGCCGGCGTGCCGATGACTTGGACTTTGCCGCCGTATTCGTCAATGACGGCTTTCAGGGCTTCCCCCGCTGCCACACCGATGGCTGCAATTAAGTTGTGGCCGCAGCCATGGCCGATTTCAGGAAGGGCATCGTATTCCGACATAAAGGCAATGGTCGGCCCCGGCTTTCCAGAGTCATATGTCCCAATAAACCCAGTGGGGACCACAAAACCGGCTTCAGTCTCAAAGCCGGCTTGGTCCAAATACTCCACCAGCAGTTTCATCGACTCAAACTCTTCATTCCCGATTTCAGGATGGTCATAAAGGGTCTGGACAATCTCCATATAGCCCTCAATATTTTGCTCAATCAAAGATGTGATGGTTTCTGTTGGCTTCATTGCTAATCCCCTTCCTTTTTGTGGTCTGTCTTACTCGACAGCTTTGTGTGACAATTCAACGTTTTCTGCTTGCCATTTTTCAATATTGCCGTTGTTAATGTTTTCTTGGATGACTTCGTTTGTCAATTCAATCAGCGATTCATACTCTTCGCCTAATGGGAAAGCAATTACGTTCGTGCTGTATTTTCTGTCCGGGTCCAGGTCAAAATCTTCTTGCGGTAAAATCGTCAAGTTAGGGAACGTTGCAAGCATTGGTTCCGCGGATGAAGTTTGAACAACCATTCCATCGATATCGCCTTCGTTTAAAGCCGCTAACCCAACGTCTAACGTGCTGTATTGCTTAATCTTTGCTGCATCCGTCAAGCCAAGCGCCAATTCATGCTGAATCGATCCGCCTTGTGCACCTAAGACAAGTTCGGCCTCTTTGATTTCTTCTAACGAGTTATATTGTTTTCCAAATTCTTCGTGCATCATAATGCCTTGGTAGCCTAATTCCGTTTCTTGCAGATAACCAATAGAAGACTGCATCACTTCGTCACGTTCTTGCGTCCAAGTGAAACCGGAAATTCCAAAGTCTACCGAGCCTGTTTGTACGTTTGCAAGCACGCCGTTAAAGTCGGTTGCCGTAATTTCTAGCTCAACACCAATTTCATCCGCAATCGCTTGAGCGATATCGATATCACTTCCGACAATTTGTCGGTCGCCGTTATCATCTAAAATATAAAATTCCATCGGCGGGTAATCCGGTGAGGTCCCGATGTTTAAAACGCCTTCCTCTTGTATACGTGCCAGTGCATCTTGGTCTTCTGCATTATTTCCTCCGCCGCAAGCGACTAGGACAAAAGCAGCAAACAGCGTTAAAATAGCAATTAAACCTTTTTTTGTCTGTTTCATTTTTCTTGCTCCTCTTTTCTCATTTTAGTAATCAATTTGGTCTAAGAATTTCTTCGTTCGATCTTTCTTCGGATGGTTAAAGAGCTGATCCGGTGTGCCTTCTTCTACGATATGTCCTTCATCGATGAAAATCACACGCGAAGCCACTCTTTCCGCAAAATTCATCTCATGGGTCACAATGACAAGAGTCATGTCGTCTTCCACTAAATCTTGAATAACAAGCAAAACTTCTTTAACCATTTCCGGGTCCAAAGCCGAAGTCGGTTCGTCAAACAGCATCAGTTCCGGGTTCATCGCCAGCGCTCGCGCAATCGCCACACGCTGCTTTTGCCCGCCTGACAAACTGTTGGGATACGCGTCTACTTTATCCGAAAGCCCTACTTTAGCCAGTAAATCTTTGGCCACTTCTTTTGCTTCTGCTTCGTTCATCTTTTTCCGTTTGACGGGTGCCAGCGTAATGTTTTCTTCTACAGTTAAATGAGGGAAAAGATTAAATTGCTGAAAGACCATGCCAATATTTTCCCGCATCTTATCAATTTCGGTTTCTTTCATCTGCGGCGCATTTAATTGAGTGCCTTTAAAAGAAATCTCTCCGCCTGTGGGTGTCTCCATCAGATTCATACAGCGGAGCAGCGTTGATTTCCCAGAACCAGAAGGTCCGATAATTGCTACAACTTCTCCTTTTTGTACTTCAGTCGAAATGCCTTTTAACACGTCGTTGTCCCCAAAGCTTTTTTGCAAATTAGTTATTTTAAGCATAAGTGTTTAACCTTCTTTCTAGATACTTCATCAGCGTCGATAAGGAGTACGTTAAAATGTAGTAGATCACACCGACAACAATTAACGGTTCAAAGATAGAGTAAGTCGAGGCCTGTACGATATTGCTGGTGTACATCACATCGAAGACACCTACAGTTGAAACAATCGATGATTCCTTAATCATGGTAATGAACTCATTTCCAAGTCCAGGCAGAACAATCCGGATGGCTTGCGGGATAATGATGGAAAACATCGTCTCCCCTTTGCTTAATCCTAACGCTCGGCCGGCTTCGACCTGTCCTTTATCAACCGATTCGAGTCCCCCACGTAAAACCTCACTGACGTAAGCCCCTGAGTTGATTGCTAAAGCCACGACGGCGGTGATAAATTCACGTGAGCCAAAAGTGCCGCCCAAAAATTCCAGTCCGGCAAAGCGGATCCCGATCACTGGAAAGCCGTAGAGCCAAACAAACAATTGCAAAAGAATCGGTGTTCCCCGTACAACGTTTGTATACGCATTAGCCAGCCAATTCAAAATTTTCACATTTGACATTTTCA
>CAZKSU010000183.1:0-3414 GCA_964555455.1 uncultured Carnobacteriaceae bacterium | reverse complement strand
ATAGTCTACACGTTTTCTATGGTTGTTGATGGCATACAGCAGACCGATGATAAATACAGGTTGGACAAAAAACAGTAAAATGGACCACAATAAATTATTTATTAACATGTTCTCCCTACTTTTCTTTCTTCATTTGTAAAGCAATTTTAATTGTTTTAAGTTTACCTATTTCATTTTAGAATTTCAACTTGCATTTGCCTGCTTCTACTATATTTCAAGCAGTGACCTCCTTTAAGAATCCATTTTCTCTATACAAAAAGCCTTCAAATATCAGTGGATACTTGAAGGCTTGAATTTCTGTCTTTAGGATCATTTAAAATAAATTAACGGCCAAAACCTACTATGTAGTTTGACCAGTAGCCCGAATCCAGAGAGGCTACGGCTACGCCTGTGGATGACTGAGAACCAATAAAGCTTCCTCCGCCAAGATAAATGCCCACATGATCAATTGAACCGCCTTGGTTAAAGAATACCAAGTCACCGGGCTGCGCCTGTTCTCTTGAGACACGACTCGTTGCGGAATATTGTCCAGCCGCTGTGCGCGGAAGAGAACGGCCGGCTTTCTGGAACACATAAGCAGTATAGCCCGAACAGTCAAAGCCAGATAAGGAAGTGCCTGTATAATGATAAGGCGTGCCTGTTAAGCTAGATGCAATCCCTACAACCGATCCATTGTTCCCAGCAGGAGCCGGTGCAGGAGCTGTCTGCGGAGCTGGCACTGCTTTTTCACTTGAAGCACTCGTCGTTACAGCTTTTGAAACACTGCTTTCATTTGAATGTGTCTTTGAGCTTGACTCAGAAGCTGCAGCATCTGAATGCTCTGTCGTCAGCGGGCTTGTTTGAGCAGAGGCTGTCCGCACTTCTGCTAATTCTTGACGGCGGGCTTCAGCTGCTTTTGCTTTCTTCATTAACTCTTCACGGTCAGCTGAAACATCGGACTTTTCAGCTGCAATCGAAGCCACTAAGCTTTCTTGTTCCGCTTGTTTTTCTTCTAATGCTGCTTTTTTGACTTCTAATTCGCTCGCAAACAATTGTTGTTTTTCTTGTTTTTGAACCGTTTCGGCTTCTTTCGCTTCAACTTTTTCTTGATCTTCTTCTTGCTGAGCGACTTGCTGTTTATTTGATGCAATTAATGTTGTTACAACATCCAAACGGCCAATAATATCATGCAAAGATTCAGATTGAAGAATGAAATGAATCAAATGGCCAGTCTCTCCCATCACTTGTAAACCGCGTGCTTGATGGTTTAACTGGTCTTCGCGTTTTTCAATCACGAGTTGTAAGTCTTCAATCTCTTCCCGCAATTGCTCTAAATTGGTTTGGTTTTTTTGAATGCCGGCCACTAATTGAGTCGCTTCTGCTTCATTTTCTTCAATAGTTGCTTGAAGAGTTTCCAGCCTTTTTTCGGCTGCCTCTTCTTCTGCTTGTAAATCAGCAATAAGAGAATCATACTCACTAACAGTGCTTAGTGCTGCTTCAGCAGACAAGACAGGAGCAGTTAGAGCGGTAAAGCTTAGAGTCCCAGCAAGAGCCAATGTCAACCATTTTTTTCTAGTCATTTTAAATGAAAGCCTCCAGATTATACTGTACGTTTCGTTTATTTTAATTTATGAGTGTCTATTTGCGATTGTTGAGAACATTAAGCATCTAAGAATCGTCTGATTGAGAAAGCTGAACCAATGGCACCAATCACAATACCAATTGCTGAAATCAATAGAATCAATTGAATCATGAATGGGTTTGGCGCTAATAATGAGAAGTACGTGCCGGATAAGAATTCGGATACTGTTCCGTAAATATTTTCATACACAAACCATAAAACGACAGACGGAATAACGGAGCCAATGAATCCGATAAGAGCACCTTCGATTAAGAACGGCCAGCGGATAAACCAGTTGGTTGCGCCCACTAATTTCATAATCTCAATTTCTGTACTGCGCGAGAAAATGGTAATACGGATTGTGTTTGAAATGAGGAAAATGGCTGTGAAGATTAAAGCGACAATAATAATTAGCCCAACGTTTCGAATCGTTGAAGTCATTTGGAATAGACGGTCGGCTTGCGCTCCTCCGTAGTTTACTTCAGACACATACTCCATAGGTTCTACGGTATCTGCCACTACAGAAGTATATTCAGGAGCTGCTGTATCTAAGATAAAAACATCATGCAGCGGGTTTTCATCCCCTTCAAACAACTCAAAATCTTCTCCGTAACTTCCAACAACGTTATCTAATTCTTCTTCTCGGCTTGAAAAAGTCACTTCTTCGACATGATCGACTGTGGCTAATTCTTCACCAAGTGCTTCTTGATCTTCTTCGGTAGCTGCTAAGTCAATATAAACTCGAACACTTACATCATTTTCAATATCTGATGCAAGACTGTTGATGTTGGAGACACCAGCTATTAATGTTCCAACGAGCAGTAATGTAATGGAGACCGCGCTCACGGCTGCGAAACTCATCCATCCATTTCTTCGAATGCTTTTAAACCCTTCTTTAATATGACGCCAAATCGTTCTAAGCTTCAAATGAATAGCCTCCTTCAGCATCGTCACGTGTGATGCGGCCATCGTCAACCACAATTGTTCGATGCAGTCTTTCGTTTACAATCTCGCTATTGTGCGTTGCCATAATAATGGTTGTTCCTTGCTCATTGATTTGTTCAAGGATTTCCATAATTTCTTTTGAAGTTTCCGGGTCAAGGTTACCTGTTGGCTCATCCGCGATTAGAACTCTTGGCATATTGGCAATTGCGCGGGCAATCGCTACACGCTGCTGCTCTCCGCCGGATAATTCATTTGGCAGCATATTGGCTTTATGTTCTAAGCCGACAAGTTTTAAGACCTGTTTCACTCGCGAGTCAATGTGACGCGGGCTTTTTTCCAATACTTCCATAGCATAAGCCACGTTTTCATGAACCGTTAAAGTAGGCAATAATTTAAAGTCCTGGAAGACCACGCCTACCTGACGTCTCAAAAGCGGAATATCTTTCTTTTTTAATTTATTAACATCGTAATCAACAACTTTAACTGTACCTTCAGTTGGTAGAACACCTCGATAGATTAGTCGCATAAACGTCGATTTTCCTGCACCACTCGGTCCGACTACATATACAAATTCACCTTGTTCAATGCGAACAGATAAATCAGTAATAGCAGTAACCCCGTTATCATACACTTTCTTGACATTTTTCATTTCTATCATATTTAACACCTTATACCTTAATACCTATTTTTAGGTAGATTTTTTTCATATAAAAAAGCGACCTACTGCTCGTCACTGCAAGTAAGTATACCACCGTCGCCCGTCAATACCATTTAAATTAGATTACAAATATATTTCAATCACAACATTATATTTCAATCAATACAACAACCTAGCTAACAATTCACTAAAACCTTGCTAAATCAACATT
>CAZKSU010000182.1:0-3452 GCA_964555455.1 uncultured Carnobacteriaceae bacterium | reverse complement strand
TTCCCGCTAAAACTAAAGAATAAAGACTATGCCTTACCTCGCAGTAGATAAAGACGGAACGGAGAAAATATTTGACAATCTTCCTCCATATAGAAGCCGATTAGGTTTTTTTCTGTGGTATCCTTGATTCTCGTACATGATACTCCCTCCCGGATCTATTAAAGCCCTTATAGGCCGACAATTATCCTGGCAAGATGAACCTGTAGACTTAGAAAAAGAACTTAGAAAGGATTAGGGCGATGCTTTCAGCCCGTGCTTTCGCTACTCGTCCTATCGGACTCAAACAAACCGCTCAATCACTATCGCACCCATTCAATTAACAAAACAAGACTATGAAAAAAGAACAGAAAATAATAATGTATGCCAGCGATGAAGCTGCAAAACAAATGACTGTAACCGGATGGGTTAGCAGTACCGGAAGGTTTTGGGGCAGAGATGAGCACATGGCCAGATATGAGGGTAGTACACACAGGCTTTGTGATTGTGGTGAGATAATGAATAAAGGTTGGTTAAAGTGCCAAACATGCCGAGATAAACAGAATAATGAAAGATTCTTAGCTCTACCTTTTAAGGAATGGGACGGAGAAACGCCTCTTTGCCTGTGGCATGACGATAAGTACTTTTTTGATTCTTCTGATATTGATGAATACTGTGATGAACAAGAAGTAGATCCTTCTGAACTGCAATTGGTTTGGTGTGAACCAATGAAGCTAAGGAAGATAGATTATGATTATTGGACTGATGATATGCCTGAAAACGTAGATGAGCTGCCGGATGAAATGCTAAAGTTAATTGACCAGATGAATGAATTTATTGATGGTTATAGCCCTAACTGGTGGATTACTACAAACATAAGAACTGAGTATAAGCCAGTAAGTAGCCGAAATAGGGATTGAAGTGTAGCTCCTCGAAGAGAGCGAAACGTAAAGCCCGGGCCGAAGGCATTTCCCAAAACAAAACATTAAAATAACAATTAGATGAAACCAATTTCGATTAAAATAGATACATCTCTTCCTCAAAGCGTTCAGGAAGGATGGGTAAAAGCATTTCAGGAGCATTGCTTTAGTAAGGGAGTGACGAATGGAAACGGCATGTTTGAAATTGTTAATAGAGACGCTGTATTCTTTTTAACTCGAACACACGGAAACCATATTTATTTCGTCCATCATAAAAATGCACCCGTAACAGCGCATGAACCCTTCACCCTCTCCACTCTCCAAGACTTTGAAGCCTTTAAATCCTACCTTGATAAGTACATAGCCTTTTATAGTAAGCCAGAGCCGAAAGTGGGGGCGCATTGGAAACATGACAGTAATATAATTTTACTTAAAAGAGAATATGATTGGTTAAGGGCAGACGGAGCTTTATTTGATGATCTGAAAAATGAAGAGTTTGAGCGTATTGCTACCCCCGAAGAAATAACCAAGTTTAAAAACGATCAGCTATTAGCCGAAGCTGAGCAGAGGTATCCGGCTGGTACAAAGTTTAGGTCTGCTTTAGATGAAGATTGTATTGCTGTTTCTGGCGGTAATTTTGAGGTAACAGCAGGAGGAAATATATTGGTACATTCTACTGATTACACTTACACAGTATATTTTCAAAGTAAGGACCGTTGGGCAGAAGTAATACCAGAGAAGGAAGAGAAGCAGGAGAGTGAGAGAATAAAAGAACTGGAAGAGGCTTTGAGGGAAGCTCAAGATCTAAATGCTAAACTTATATATAAGTATTTAAATCCAGTTGAAAGTAAATACAGTGACTTGGGTCATTTTAAACACTAAACTAATAAACCAATAAAATCATGAGTTACGACGAAAATAGAATAAGCGATTTAATAGATGGTGGACATGAAGCTTTGTCTCAATCTGATTTTGAAAGGGCTGTTGAACCTGCAATCAGGTACTTACTCAAAAACCATCACCCACACACGAAAATATACATTGATTATTCGGGTGCTGAATTATTGGAAGGGAAAAGATGCCACAACTTAAACGATGAAGTGCCTGATTAAACTACTTAACCAAAACAAGCAATGAAAGATATACACGAAGCATCTGTAAGTTACGTGAACAATAAAATTACATCCCATGAAGGAGTGATTAAAAGAGGTGATATAGCAGAATGGTTAGTAGACTTCGCCCAACAGTACCACCAGGAACAACTTTCTAAGATACCTTCAGAACACGGGGTAAGGGGGAAGTTAAGTCCTATTGTATTAGTGTTGGATTTAGTAGAATTAGCTGATAACAAATCTTTCCATAAAGAAGAGTTAAATAAACAAGTGGTTAATGCTGTATCACAGGCACGTAAGTCTATATCAGCTTTGTGTAATATGTTTAATGAGGATTACCCCAAGCCGGAACTATCTAAGCTACCAAGTGATGAAGATACACTTGCCACACAGGAAGCTTATCAGCGTGGTTTTGATGAAGGAGCGCAGGCAGCAGCAAATGATATTCTTGGATGAAAGATAAAGCCAATAATCTATGACAAAGAAAGAATACATAGACAGCAGGTTCGATATTGAAGGGCTTAGAGAATTAGGATTCTGGATACATGGGGAAAAGACCTATGAGGAATATGAGAAGCGGATTTGCACTTTCTTCGGGCTGAAAAATATATTCATGTATGATTTCATAGGAGAGCCGAAAAAGGAAGTAGTAAAAGCGGATTTAAAAACATTCAGTCAAAACTAAGCCAATAACCTATAAGAGATATGGAAGAGATTATAATTGATTTAGACAGAATTAGAGAAGCTCTACCTAATAGGGCAAAGGTAAAACTTGGCAAAACCGACAAAGGAACTCCATTCATTGAATGTATTGTCAGATTCCCAAGCCTATACAAAGAGGGGAAAAAAGAAGAGGAAGAAGATGTGGAAAGGGTTTTTGAATGGCAGCGTGAAATAATTGGAAGTGAAAACATTTCCGAGTTCTACACTGAAGAAACAGGCGGTCATTGGTATATCTACCTAAAAAGAGTGCCGATGAATTTTATAAATGTGAATGATAATGATATTAATTCTTTCACAGGAATGAAGTTAGTTGAAAATGGATCATTGAATAAAAATAACCAACCATGAAAGAATAGAACCTATGGAACACGAAAATTTGAATAAACAAGAAATCGCCAATAGCGATTTAGGTGCTGTTAGCGGTATGTTGCCTAACGATATTGATTTAGAGCAACTGAGCAGACTACTGAAATATTCGGATGATTACGAGATTTCAATACAATTTTGGCCGAAGCAAACAGCTGTTTATATTTCAAAAGATGGTATTGATTTACAAGATTATGGAGGCGACTTTGATTTTGCTATTGGTAGAAGTATTGAATACTTAGATAGTGTGACTCGCAATTACCTCTAACTCCCAGATATACACAACACTATGGCATATATCCCTGTATTGGAGAGATATATTCAATAACCCCACACAGTTCTAAACCCTAATTAT
>CAZKSU010000181.1:0-3495 GCA_964555455.1 uncultured Carnobacteriaceae bacterium | reverse complement strand
GAATAATATATTATTGGTGGGTGTAGGCTTGTCGAGATTCCCGACAGAAGAATTGAGTGAGCGTTTAAAAATTGTAGGGAAACGGAGCCAAACCTTTGTTGATCCCCATATCCTTAAATACAATGCAAAGTTAATGACGCCCGATGACATGGCGATTGGCATCAGTTTAAGCGGACGGGAAGACTCGATTGTCTATTCCGCCATCAGCCGAGCCAAGACAAGCGGCGCTAAAACGGTGAGTATTACCGGTTTTTCTGCAAATCCTTTAGCCAATTTAACCGATTACCAGCTTTACGGTTACAGCACAAATTACCGGATCAACGGCATCGATGCAGCCGACCGGTTCAGTTTGCACTATTTAATTAATCTCCTGTTTTTTGAATATCTCCAAAAATATCATCATACACAATAAAACAACGAGTACTCTTTTTAAGTACTCGTTGTTTTTTATGGAGATGGAGTAGGTATATTTATTTTAATTCTGGCCAATAGTCTTTGTTCGCTTCGATGAGGTCATCTAAGACTTCACGTGCTTTTTTCGCATCTACAATGGTACGGTTCAAGGTTAAAGCTTGTAGAGCTTTCGTATATGAGCCTTCTAGATACGCTTCAACCGTCAGTTTTTCGTAGGCATGCTGGCCTTCAATTAACCCTTTATAGAAGGTATCGATTTCTCCTATCGCATATGGATGCGGGCCATTCGCGCCTAAGCTTGCGGCAACTTCCACCATACTGTCATCTGGCAAGTTGGAAACAATGCCGTTGTTTCTTACCATGACAACATAGGTTTTGCGTAAGTTGTGGGCAATTGAGGCCGCGACTTCAATCATCATGTCGCCATGCGCGTCATTGTGCACCACTTCTGAATCCTTGGCTGTACCATTTTCGACGATACGGCGGCATTCATCGAAGACTTTCTTCTCGCGTCCCTCTCGGACTTCATCCGTTCGCGTACGATTCGGATCAAGAGTAGACAATTTGTATTCTGGATACAAGTAGTACTGTAAGTACGTATTTGGCAGATAGTCCGGGAAGTCAACAAGCATATCTTCCACCATCGCATACGTATCTAACCAAGATTGATCCCGCTGTTCCGCATCCACTGGCCGGAAACCGCCATCTAAAATAATCTTTTTAATCTCAGGCATGCGATCATTTCCGTCTTCATCATAAAGATGTGTAAACCAACCGAAATGGTTTAATCCAAAGTAAACAGGTTCAAATTTATTGGCATCATAGTCGATTAAACTAGCGTACGATCGAAGTAAGTTAACCGGCTGATCACAAATGTTTAAAATGCGTTCTTCTTCAGGGAAGATGCGGTCTAAAGCTAAAGCGACGATAGCTGCTGGGTTCGTGTAGTTTAGAATCCATGCTTCAGGAGAGAATTCTCTGACTTTCTTCACCATATGCTCCATATCGCGGATAGAGCGCAGACCATAAGCAAAACCACCTGGACCACACGTTTCTTGTCCGATGACTCCATGTTTTAAAGGGATTTTTTCGTCTTTTTCTCTCATGTCAAAGCCGCCGGTTCTCATTTGGCAGAACACGAAGTCGACATCCGTATAAGCTTCCTCTTCATCGGTGGTGTAGTCGACTTCCACATGTGGGGCTTCTTCTTTAAATAAAATTTTTGCGAATTCACCGATCACTTTTTGCCGTTCAGCATCGATATCGTAAAGGGTAATCTTTTCGATTGGAAACATGTCTTGGTGTGTAGTCATCGCTTTTAAGATTCCCGGCGTCCATGTTGAACCGCCACCAACTAATACAATTTTACTTTTCTTATTCTCCATTATAATTTAATGCTCCTTTTAATTTGTCCGCTATTCCTTCCACTTTAACTCCATAGACCACTTGATAGTTTGTGTCGTCCAATTTATTAGTTCCTGCAGCACCAGTTTTTCTGAGGGCATCCTCATCCACTAAGCTCGTGTCTTTTAATTCCAGACGGAGACGTGAGAAACAGTTGTCGATGCTTTGAATATTTCCTGCTCCACCTAAGGCTTCAACAATAGTTGGACCAATTTCATCATCGCTCACACTTGCGGGCTTATCGATTTCCATTTCTTCTTCATTTAATTCACGTCCAGGAGTGAGTACGTTACGCTTTTCAATCACTGTTCTAAATACATAGTAGTAAATACCAGCATATGCTATCCCCACTATGACGGCCCAGTACCAATTAGTGCTGAGTCCTTGTAGTACTCCGAACACGACCAAATCAATAACTCCACCTTGCACGTTTCCGATGACGACATCTAAAGCATCCATTAACATGAAGGACATTCCAGCCATGAAAGCATGGAAGACATATAAAATAGGTGAGACGAAGATAAACGAGAATTCAATCGGTTCTGTAATACCGGTTGTAAAACTGGCCAAACCGGAAGCAGACATTAAACCATTTACTTCCCGTTGGTTTTCTTTGTAAGCTACACGAACCATTGCGAGAGCAGCGGCTGGCAGACCAAAGACCATAAATGGAATCTTACCTTGTGCCAAGAAACGAGTAGCGGCTGCCATAACCCCCATATCTGGGTTATCAAGAGTAAGTGAAGTATTGAAAATGTTCAGCGCTCCAACGACTTGTTCGCCATTGATTTCCGCCACCCCACCGATTGGTGTAAAACGAACCAACTGGTTAAGAATATGGTGCAATCCTGTAGGAATAAGGAGTCGTTCTAAGAAACCAAATAAGAACGTTCCGAATAAACCAGCTTCCGCAATGAGGTTTCCTAAACTTTCAATGACTGAACCAACGAATGGCCAGACAAAGTACATCAAAATACCTAATAGGGGCACAGCGACAGCAGTGATGATTGGAACGAATCTTTTACCGCCGAAGAAACTAATTGCTTGCGGCAATTCAATCGTGTGGAAACGATTATGTAGAAACGAAACCAAGACTCCAACTAGAATTCCACCAAATACATTCATTCGCAGAGTAAAAATTCCTAGGACCGATTCATATTGAGAAGCGGTTTGAGTAGCTTCCAGCTGTGTCATTCCAGATTCGACTAGTGCTTCGACAGAAGCAGTGTCGGGCGTGATGCCATTTGCTCCCAGCAAATATTGGATAGTAATATGAAATAGAATAAAGCCAATGACTGCTGAAAAAGCGGCAGTTGTTTTTTCTTTTCTTGCTAAACCAAATCCAATGGATACGGCGAATAGTAAGGGAAGATTACCAAAAATTCCCCCGGCTAAAGCGCGAACAATACCAATCAAATTCTGAATAAATGTTAAATTTACAAAGGTTTCTCCGACGATGTCCGGATTCTGCAGGACCGATCCAATACCTAAAAATATACCTGCGGCAGCAATTAATGAAATAGGTGTCATGAGTGATTTACCTAAACGTTGCCAAAAATCTTTTGTCATTACATTTCCTCCTTAAATACGTTTTCTAATTTGTTTACGCTTACATTGTAGCTCTTCAAGGTGGTAAATCACAAGAGGCTTTCGACCATTACACGTTAATTCTTCTTG
>CAZKSU010000180.1:0-3560 GCA_964555455.1 uncultured Carnobacteriaceae bacterium | reverse complement strand
TGTTTTCGGGCTTAGCCGGATTTTACATTGATATTATGCGCGGGGTGCCGCTTATTGTTCTTTCGTTCTTTATCTACTTCGGTATTCCGCAAATGACAGGACTGCAATTCGGCGCATCGATTGCCGGAATCATCACTTTAAGCTTAAACGCAACAGCTTATATTGCAGAAATTATCCGCGGAGGAATTCAAGCGGTGCCTAGAGGACAAGTGGAAGCCGGACGTTCACTCGGTTTAACCAATGGCATCACCTTGCGCAAGATCGTCTTGCCGCAAGCGACAAAAATCGCCTTGCCGTCTTTAATTAACCAGTTTGTGATTACCCTGAAAGACACCTCGATTCTTTCTGTAATCGGTCTGGTGGAGTTAACACAGACAGGGAAAATCATTATCGCAAGAAACTATCAATCCGGCAATATGTGGTTGATCGTCGGTATTATGTACGTCGTATTGATTAAAGTGTTGACCATGCTTTCGAATCGTCTGGAGGAGGATGTATAATGGCCATTGTTCAAGCCAAGCAAGTGAGAAAATCTTTTGGAGACAATGAGGTTTTAAAAGGGATTGACTTAGAAGTTGAAAAAGGAGAAGTGGTTTGCATTATCGGTCCTTCGGGTTCCGGTAAATCCACTTTCCTGCGCTGTCTGAATGGACTGGAAGAAATCAATGAGGGAAAAATAAGCATCAGTGATTATGAAATCACGGCGGACAATGTAGACATTAATAAAGCAAGAGAAAAAGTCGGCATGGTGTTTCAGCAGTTTAACTTGTTCCCACACTTGACGGTTTCAGAAAACATCACTTTAGCGCCGAGGGAATTGGGCATGTTGGATGAAGTGGCGGCCAGAAAAGAAGCCGAACGCCTGCTGGCCTCCGTCGGCCTCGAAGACAAAATCGATGCCTATCCTGAATCTTTATCGGGTGGTCAGCAGCAGCGCGTGGCCATTGCGCGAGCCCTGGCGATGAATCCAGAAGTGATGCTGTTTGATGAACCGACTTCAGCTCTTGACCCTGAAATGGTCGGCGAGGTATTGGCGGTTATGAAACAGCTGGCCGAGGACGGAATGACAATGGTGACGGTGACGCATGAGATGGGCTTTGCGCGCGAAGCAGCCGATCGTGTGATCTTCCTAGACGAAGGAGTCGTTGTGGAAGAAAATGCACCGGAAGCCATCTTCAGCAACCCTCAAGAAGCACGAACCAAAGACTTCTTAAATAAAATTCTATAAAAACCTATAAAAAAAGCTTCCTCTTAAAAATATAAGAGGAAGCTTTTTTAGAATAGGCAAGTATACGAGTTTACTCTTTGTAAAGGATCATCGGATGCCTCTTCCATTCTAAAATTGTAAATCAGGGTTATTTTTTAAGACGTCCTTTAAATGGGTTCGAATAGTGGCTGCCGAATGCTTCATTTTATCTTTTTCGGAATCATTTAAAGGGATTTCAACAATGTGTTTTATGCCTTCGCTGTCAACAATAGCAGGTGTCCCGATGTAAATATCTTTCTCATTGTATTCGCCATCTAAATAAACGGATAGGGGGAGAACCGCTTGTTCATTATTTAAAATAGCGCGTGTGATACGAGCCAGTGAAGCGCCGATTCCGTAAAACGTTGCGCCTTTTTTCTCAATAATTTCGTAAGCAGCGTCTCTTACTGAGAAAAACAGTTTGACGAGTGCTTCTTCATCTGTTTCCGGGTTGTTAGAGATCCATTCGCTAATTTGAAGCCCAGCGACATTCGCATGTGACCAGACAGGGAATTCCGTGTCTCCGTGTTCACCGATGATATAGCCGTGGACATTTCGGACGTCGACATGCAGTAAATCCGCAATGGCTTGTCTAAATCGTGCACTGTCTAGCGATGTGCCGCTGCCGATTACTTTATGAGCAGGCAAGCCTGAATATTTATAGACCGCATGGGTTAAGATGTCAACAGGATTCGTAGCGACTAAGAATATCCCGTTAAATCCGCTAGCCATGACATTGTCAACAACTTCTTTCGTAATCCGCAGGTTCTTTTCGGTTAAATCTAAACGGGTTTCGCCAGGCTTTTGAGAAGCCCCAGCTGTATAAACGACCAGATCCGCATCGTGGCAATCCGAATAGTCGGCAACATATATCTTTTTCGGAGCAGTGAATGCCAATGCACTGTTTAAGTCCATGACGTCTCCTTCAGCTTTGTCTCTATTCACATCAATAATGCCTAATTCCTGCCCGATATTCTGGTTAACTAAAGCAAAAGCATAGCTTGAACCAACCGCTCCGTCTCCAATTAAAATAATTTTCTGTGTATTTTTACGTGATTCCAAATCTCTCATCCTCTCTTTTAAGTCTTATTTAGTATAGCATGCTCCATATAGAAAACTCTACAAGATTCTAAAAAAATGTGAAAAAATGAACTTATCAGCCATAGAATAGATGGATAGGGCATCCCTTTACATAAGAAAACAAGTTTTGGGACGAATAGTTCTACAACAAGGGGATACCAATTCCCGATAGTAAGGGTTTTATTCCGTTAGGCTTTGCCTATGGGCTATTCTATCTCTATCTTTCCATCAAATGAACCCTTTCTCAAAGTCCACCTTCTACTAGCGTTTTTAAATCAAACCTGTCCTAAAATTAAACAACCGCTCCCAATTCTGGTATGATGAAAGGGAGATTTTTAGAAAGGATGCGGATAAGATGAGCAAGTCTGGAGTCACCATTTATTTTGTGCGACATGGCGAAACGTATTTGAACTTTTACGGAAAAATGCAAGGGTGGGCGAATGCGCCTTTAACGGATCGGGGCATTACCGATGTGCGCCGAAGCGGCCGGGGCTTGAAAGATGTCCAATTTGACGCCGTTTATACAAGCGATTTGCAGCGGACAGTCGATACCGCTGAAATCTTGTTGGACGAAAATGAGCAGACGCCGACCGACACGGAAATTACCCTGATGCCCGAATTTCGCGAAATCTTTTTTGGTATTTTTGAAGGAGAACACGGAGACGTAGTCTATAAAGAAGTTGCCGAGCATTTAGGCTATGACACGGCCAAAACCCTCTTTAAAAATGTGAATCAGTTTGAGCGGATGGGCGCCTTTAAAGAACTCGATCCCCATGGCCATGCCGAAGACTTTATGGAGTTCTGGCTGCGCGTTGAAGAAGGCCTGCTGCAGCTGATCAATACCCATCGAGACACCGGCGATACGATTTTACTAGTGGCCCATGGAGGAACGATCCGTGTAATCTTAGAAAACCTGGTGCCTGAACTAAAGAATCCGACTGCGCTACTGAATGCGAGTGTTTCGGTCGCGCATTATGAAAATGGGCGTTTCCATTTAGACCGGTACGGGGATGTCAGCCATTTTGCGGATGAGGAAGAGCTGGACAGTTAAGGGAAATAAAGGCGGAAAAGGGCTTGAAAACTTGTGTGGGATAGCGTCACCGCTTGACTTATAGCCGAACATATGGTATTATACTTATGAGCCTTGAGAGAGGCGAATATTGAATTTGGGGTTGTTCCGGATTCGACAGGCATAGGTTGAGCTTGAATTACGTTTTGCAGCAGCGACTGCATC
>CAZKSU010000179.1:0-3584 GCA_964555455.1 uncultured Carnobacteriaceae bacterium | reverse complement strand
CAAACTCTCTTACATACCGGTCAAAGGTTTCTTCGCCTTGAAAGCCGCTTTCTAATCGCCGGAAAGGTTTATCAGAAGAGAGGCCTCTTAAAACAGCCAGTTTTTGAAAAGTATAATTTGTTGGAGTCAATTTTTATCTTCCTTTCTGTATTTTGTCCTTACTCTATACATTTGCATTTTTTTGCGCATTTCACTTTTTTACCTTAAAATTGTTAAAAATGACAAGGAGTGAAGCGATGAAAATTCTCCGCTATCCGATTCTCTTTTTGGCCGTAATCTTACTCCCCACCTGGCTCACCACGGTGACCGGCAATCTCTGGGGCTATTTTCTGGGCTACTTATTGATCTATGGCATGCTGGACTTTTTTGGGAAAAATCATTATCCGAAACGCATCCGCACCACCTACCTCATCACAAATATGATCGTAGCGCTGCTGTTATGGGGTGTGCTCTCCTACGGCATCGCCGTGCTCTATGCCGGGCAGCCGCTCAGTCCGAGCGGGGCCGTCATCTTTATCGGTCTGCCGTGGGTCAGTGTGCAGATGCTGCTGCTATTGTTTTTTGTCCAAAGCGAGAATGTGCTAAAATAGCAGAAAGAAGAAGAGGAGTGGACCAGATGAAAAGCTTGCGGTATCCCCTGTTGTTTTTAGCGGTGCTGATCCTGCCGACGAGTTTTGCCACCCTGTTTGCGACCGACTTTATCTCTCCGATAGGCTATCTCGTAGGCTACCTTTCCGTCTATGTCCTCGCTACCGCCGCAAATTATTTTACAAAGGAAACCCTCTACTCCCGCTCGATCCGAATCGCTTATCTCATCCTCAATGCGTTTGTGTCGCTGCTGATTTTGCGGACAATCGGTTTGGCGATTGTTCTCTTATACATGAGCCATTTTCTAAACCGAACCAGCGCCATTCTTTTGCTGGGCCTGCCTTGGATTGCTGTCCAAATGCTCTTGCTGTACTTTTTTGTCCAATACGAGAGACAGGGCAAATAATGTGCTAAAATAGAGAGAGGATTACATAAGAAAGAAGGAGATTAAAGAATGACAAAAGAAGAGGATCAGTTACTGGTCGATTTGGTCACGGCGCGCGGTGTGCCCGGAAACGAAGAAGAGGTGCGCCAAGTCTTTACCGACTACGCCAAACCCTATGCGGATGCGATTCTGCAAGACGGTCTGGGCAGCATCATTGCTGAAAAGAAAGGTGCGGAAGAGGCGCCGAAAGTGATGTTCGCCGGGCACTTGGATGAAGTGGGCTTTATGGTCACCCGCATCACCGACGAAGGCTTCTTGAAATTCCAAACGCTGGGCGGCTGGTGGAGCCAAGTTTTACTCGGACAACAAGTGGAAGTGAAAACAGGCCAAGGCGACTACATCCATGGAGTGATCGGCTGTAAACCGCCGCATGTACTGACCAAAGAAGCGCGCGAGAAGCCGTACAAGATTGAAGACATGTTCTTTGATATCGGCGCATCTTCCAAAGAAGAAGCAGAAGAGTGGGGCATCCGCCCGGGCGACATGGTGACGCCTTATTCACCGTACCGCCGCTTGAACGATTCGAAATTCCTCTTGGCGAAAGCTTGGGATAACCGCATCGGAACCGCCGTCGCTTTGGAAGTTTTCAAAAACTTAGCGGAAGAGGACTTGCCGAACTCGATTTATGCGGTCGGAAACGTGCAGGAAGAAGTCGGTTTACGCGGAGCGAAAACTGCTGCAAACGTCATCGAGCCGGATATTTCATTTGCGCTGGATACAGGAACAGCCGGCGACACCCCGGGAATGACACCGGCAGAAGCCGACTCAAAATTGGGCGAAGGGCCGCAAATTATCATCTTTGACGCCAGCATGATTGCGCATAAAGAATTGCGCGATTTTGTGATCGATGTTGCGGAAGAATTGGAGATTCCTTTCCAGTACACGGTCATCACAGGCGGGGGAACGGACGCCGGTGCCCAGCATGTTTCTGGTCATGGTGTGCCGTCGCTGGCGATTACAGTGCCGACGCGCTACTTGCACTCGCACTCATCGGTTATCCACGAAGACGATTACCACAATACGATCAAATTAGTGACAGAAGTGGTGCGCCGGTTAGATCAAGAAACGGTGAATAAAATTATTTACGGGAACTAATTAAAAAACAATGTTGTTTTTATTAGGGCGAAATTCAAAAGGTTTTACGCTGATTTAGGGAGTATTTTCACTAAAGAGGTGTAAAGCCTTTTCTATTTGGTCCAATTTGCTTAAAATAGAAATAGAGATTGAAATCAAAGGAGACGACTAACGCATGTATTACGTAAAAAACGAACGCAATGGCGAAGAGATCCATGACGCCAGTTTAAACTTAGCGATTGAATACTATTTACTGAATGAAATTGAATTAGACGAACCGATTTTGCTTTTTTACATTAACGACAACTCGATCATTATCGGGAAAAACCAGAACGCTTATGAAGAAGTCAACACCACCTACGTGGAAGAACATAACGTCAATGTGGTGCGCCGCTTCAGCGGGGGCGGAGCCGTTTACCACGACTTAGGCGTGTTGAACTTCTGCTTTATCACCAAAGACGACGGCGACTCGTTCCGGAACTTTGCGAAATTCACGCAGCCGGTCATCGATGCTTTGCATAAAATGGGCGTTGAGGATGCAGAATTGCGCGGGCGCAACGACTTAGTGATCGGGGACAAGAAATTCTCCGGGAATGCCATGTATTCGAAAAATGGCCGTATGACGTCCCATGGCACGCTGATGTTTGATTCGCAGATTGATGCGGTCGTCGGTGCCTTGAAGCCGAAAAAACACAAGCTGGAATCCAAAGGCATCAAATCGGTCCGCAGCCGTGTCACCAACATCACCCCGTATATGGATGATGAGTACCAAGACATGACCACAAAAGAATTCCGCGACCGTCTTTTGTTGAACATTTTCGATGTCGACAGCAAAGATGACATCAAAGAATATGTCTTAACCGACGAAGACTGGAAGCAGATCGAGGAATTTGCGGCGCAGTATACGGCGAACTGGGAATGGAACTACGGCAAATCGCCCAACTTTGATTTGGAGCGCAGTGAGCGCGTCGAAGGCATCGGGACTATTGAGGCGAAACTGAACGTCAACGAAGGGGTCATCACCGATATCAAAATTTACGGCGACTTCTTCGGGATGGGCGAGATTTCCGACGTCGAAGATCAGCTGCGCGGTGTGCGATACGATAAGAACTCCATCGCGACCGCTTTAGAGGCCGTCGATATCAACAAATATATCGGGAATCTCTCGGCCAAAGAATTGACGGAACTGATCTATTAATAAATAAAGACCCTCAATCCAAGAAATGCCTCGGCCTTTTAACCATGCGGGGCATTTCTTTCTATAGAGTGAATGCATGAAACCGCAAACAAATATGCGATAGAGTATTGATTTTTGGACGGATTTTCGCTATATTAAGATTAATATTTTAATGTCGCTCTAATCTACCTCTTCACATTTGGAAGGAGATCAAATCATGGTTATCATTTATTTGTCTCCTAGCTGTACGTCTTGTCGAAAAGCTCAAACATGGCTAGAAGAATATAATATTCCGTTCAT
>CAZKSU010000178.1:0-3597 GCA_964555455.1 uncultured Carnobacteriaceae bacterium | reverse complement strand
ATAAAATAAATTGAACCTACATATTACGACTCCTTTCAAAAGAATTACCCTTATTTTAACATGAAAAAAGCGAAGGAAAGAGTAATACTCTACCTTCACTTTGTTTTTTATTGTGCGAGTAATTCGATGATTTTACGGATAACATCCGTTGCTTTTTCCATACTTTCGACCGCGACATACTCATAGCGTCCATGGAAGTTTTCCCCGCCCGCAAATAAGTTGGGTGTAGGCAGTCCCATAAAGGATATTTTTGAGCCGTCAGTTCCGCCGCGTACTGGTTCAATAATCGGTTCAATTTCTAAAGCTCTCATCGCTTTTTCAGCGATTTCAACAGAACGCATATCTTTTTCGATTATTTCACGCATATTGTAATACTGATCATGCATCGTTACCTGTACCCGCTCTTCATCGAATGCTTTGTTCAATTCATCCGCAATCTCTAAAAGCAATTGCTTGCGTTTTTCAAATGTCTCCCGGTCATGGTCACGTACGATATAGACCATTTCCGCCTCTTCAACCGTTCCAGTCATTGACGTTAAATGAAAGAAACCTTCTCTGCCTGCTGTATGCTCAGGCACCTCTTGAGCCGGAAGCTGTTCATTAAAGGCCATCCCTAACGTTAATGCGTTGACCATCTGGTCTTTCGCTGTCCCTGGATGGACATTTTTCCCTTGAATATGGATGGTTGCCCCTGCCGCGTTAAAACTTTCATATTGAAGCTCACCAACAGGGCCGCCATCCACAGTGTAAGCAAAGTCCGCATCAAAGTGCTCCACGTCAAAATGATCCGCTCCCACTCCAATTTCCTCATCCGGACCAAAGGCCAGCCGCACACGGCCATGCGGAATTTCTGGATGTGCAAGTAAATATTCGACAGCGCTCATAATTTCAGCAATTCCTGCTTTGTCATCCGCTCCGAGCAAAGTGGTTCCATCGGTTGTAATTAAAGTCTGCCCGACATAGTTTTTTAAGTTTGAAAAATCTTTAGGAGACAGAACGATATTTTCCGCTTTATTTAACACAATATCTCCGCCATCGTAATTTTCCACAAATTGAGGCTGTATATTTTCTGAATGAAAGTCAGCTGTATCCATATGTGCAATAAAACCAACTGTCGGCACATCTTTATCGCTATTGCTCTGAAGAGTCGCGGTTACAAATCCATTTTCTTCATTGTACTCAACTTCCGACAGTCCCATTTCTTCCAGATCAGACACTAGCACTTGCGCAAATTCAACTTGAGATTGTGTCGATGGTATGGTTTCGCTCTTTTCATCCGAACGTGTGTCCATTTTGACGTACTTTATAAAACGTTCAACTAAATTTTCATACATGTGATTATCCCCTTAACTAAATTTAAACACATCTTCTTGTGATTCAGATGGAATGACTTCAATCGCCCAGTCTTCTTCTTTGCTCCATCGGGACAAGAGATCTGTCATTTTTTCTACAAAAATATTTTCAACAAAGTGCCCCACATCTATAAAGGCCAAACCTTCCCTCATCATATCCTGAGCACCATGGTAAGAAATATCCCCAGTGATATAGAGGTCCGCCCCTTTATTTAATGCTTGCTTAAAGTATTTCTCGCCGGAGCCGCCTAAAACAGCTACCTTCCGGATCGTTTTGCCTAAATCCATGTTCGCATAGCGTACATGTGAAAGATTAAAGGCCTCTTTGACTTGCTCAATGGTTTCAGAGAAAGTCTGTGCCTGTTTTAATTCTCCGATGCGTCCGATCCCATATATTTTCTCTTTTTTGCCAATATCTAAAATATGAAAAACCGGCTCTTCATAAGGGTGGTGTTTATATATCGTTTCGATCACTTTCCCTAGCAAAGGGCTTGGGAATAATATTTCTGCTCGTTCTTCTTGTACAATCTCCGACTGGTTTTGCTCTCCAATCGCTGGTTCGGCCGTCTCGCCAGGTGTGAAATGCCCTTGGCTTTCAGAGGTGTAAGCAACATTGCTGTAATCACCGACTTGCCCTGCACCAATGTCGTGGAGCGCTTGACGCATCTTCTCAGCCTCTTCATATGGTGTGTAAAGAACGAGTAATCTTAAATCATTTTGATAAGATGTCTCTATCGCTTCAAAAGGTTTCTTCAATTGCAGCGCTTCTGCTAGCCAATCATTCATTCCGTTTTCGGCCGCATCTACATTCGTGTGGGCCGAATACAGAGCTATATTCGAGCGAATCAATTCAATATATTCACGTCTTCTAGCATCTTGTTCATTTAATGTCTTTAATGAACTGAAAATAGAAGGATGATGAGTGAATATAAAGTCCACCTGCTTGTCTTTCGCTTCCTGTAAGGTATGAGCATCTAAATCCAGCGCAACCAGCATCCGCGACACCTCCTGCCCCCTTGAACCAAAGGCTAAGCCAATCGGGTCCCAATCTTCAGCTAAATGTGTAGGCGCAAATTGTTCAATCCGTTGAATAATCGTTTCCACGGTTGTCATGACATCACCTGTTCTATTTGTTTTAGTTTTTCTTCAAACTGTTTTATTTGTTCGATATTGTCTGTACGTTCTAATTGTTCTAAAATATTTTCCAGTTTTCTTTTTTCAGCTTCCCATTTTTTGATGAAAGTATTTGAACGCTCTTCCAGCAATTTAGGCCCAAACAACAACTCTTTTTCACTATAGGTTACAGAGTGCTCCGTAGATTCAGCCACAATGATTTCATAGATTTTGTCGTTTTCTTCAAGGATGCTTTCTTCAATCATTTCGTAACCCGCTTCTGCGAGCCATTTGCGCAAATCTGTCTCCGCATTATTCGGCTGCAGGACCAGCCGGGCTGCTGGGGGCAATTGCTTATTTTTTAAGCCGTTGTTTAGAATAGTTGCAATTAAAGAGCCGCCCATTCCGCATATGAAAATGGTCCCTACCACATCTGCAGGTTTCAATACGTTTAGACCATCACCTAAACGAATGGATACTTGGTTTTCTAAACCGTATTGAGCCACTTTAGACATAGCATTTTGATAAGGCCCCTCTGCTACTTCACCAGCAATCGCTTTACGGACGTTCTTTTCTTGGACAAGATAGATAGGCAAATAAGCATGATCAGAACCGATGTCTGCAATCGGTTGGTCAAAAACGGCAAATTCAGAGGCTTTATGTAATCTTTTAGAAAGTTTAATCTTATTCATTGCATCACCTGTCATTCATTTAAAGAGAGTAAAAAAACCTTCACAGAACAAAAGAATTCCTTTGTTGTGTGAAGGTTTTTTAAAATTATGCTTCAGTTTCTTCTTCGTCATCTCCACCAATAACTTCTGGTTCAGGCATAACGTCTGTTGCTTCAGTAGGCTCTAAGTCATCCGAAATATCCTCAGGAGCATTCACTGAAACAAGTGTATCTTCTGCCTCAGAAATTAATTCAGCACCTGCTGGCATTTCAACGTCCCCGACTGTTAACATATCGCCGATTTCAAGCTCAGATACGTCAACTGAGAACCATTCTGGAGCTTCTTCAGGAGCAACTTCAATTTCAACTTCAGAGATAGATTGTGAAACAATACCATCCTGAATGTTTTCTTCGCCCTCAATGTATACTGGGATCGTCATAACAACTTTCTCACCAGCAGTA
>CAZKSU010000177.1:0-3623 GCA_964555455.1 uncultured Carnobacteriaceae bacterium | reverse complement strand
GTACGGTTTTCGTAATCTCGATGCCAGTTTTGTCTTCTATCTTCTGTATCTCTTCCTGGTTGAGACGAATCTCTGTCATCCGAATCAAATAAATTTCGAAAGAGCCAGACAACAAGCCCTAAAACGACAATCAGCCAGAAGTAACGGAAAAAGAAAACGAGTCCTCCGCCTACTAAAAAGCTAAACAGAAAAAATAAAAGTAAACAGCCTAAGGTTGAACAGCCCGTACTATAAAAAACAGGGCCGCCGCGATTTCGGTAAAACATAGTCTCACTTCCTCTATATTCAATCCATCTTGTCTGCTTATTTTACCACATTCTAGCTGATATTTAAATCAATCAAGGTTTGAATCATTCAAATACAGTCATTTTTGTGCTAAAGTGAGCTTGATAAGATGAATAGAGAAGGTGAATTCAATGATTACAATTGGTTTAACCGGTTGGAGCGATCATGATTTGATTGCACCTGAAAATAAGCGAAAGCTAGAGGATTATGCCAGCCATTTTCCCTTTGTGGAAATCGATACAAGCTTTTATGGTATCCCCTCTGCAAAAAGCATCCAAAGCTGGATGGACAAAACACCTGAGAGTTTCCAGTTTATACCTAAAGCTTATCAGGCGATGACCCAGCATCAAAAATGGCAAAAGCATTATAGTAGTCTGGAGGAATTGTTTGATACATTCAAAGTTCGTTTTTACCCGATGGTCCGCGAAAAGCGAATTAAAGCTTTTCTGTTTCAATTTCCGCCTTATTTCCACTGTTCACAAAA
This sequence comes from uncultured Carnobacteriaceae bacterium, assembly GCA_964555455.1. Taxonomy (GTDB): domain Bacteria; phylum Bacillota; class Bacilli; order Lactobacillales; family Carnobacteriaceae_A; genus Atopostipes. The sequence continues at coordinate 2,854 of CAZKSU010000177.1, read as the reverse complement.
AAATGTGGATTATTTGGAAAAAGTAAATGAATTGATGGGCACTTTACCAGTTGCAATTGAATTCAGACACCGCAGTTGGTATAGTGTTGAAAACCGAGAAAGCACTCTTGCTTTGTTGCGTAAAAACTTCTTTGTCCACACCGTAGTGGATCAGCCGCAAACACCTGGCAACAGTGTGCCGAGTGTCTTTGAAAGCACAAATGAGAATCTCACACTGTACCGGCTGCATGGGCAGAATTATTCAGGCTGGTTAAATGCTTCCGAAGATCCCGCTTGGCGGGCGAACCGCACTTTATATGACTATAGTGAAGAAGAATTAATGAAAATCAAAGAAGCTGCCTTACAATTAGAAAAACAGTCTGAAGAAGTCGCCGTGATTTTCAATAATAACTCAGGCGGCCACGCAGCTAAAAATGCAAAAGAACTTCAAGCGATGCTAAGCCTTGATTTTGAAGGCTTAAATCCCCAGCAATTGGGATTATTTTAAGAGAGGAAATTAAAATGGATTTAAAAGTACTATATGAAGACAACCATTTACTCATTATTGAAAAACCCCGGAATATGCCGGTGCAAGAAGATGCATCTGGAGATTTCGATTTATTAAATGCAGGAAAACAATTTTTGGTTGAGAAATACAATAAGCCTGGAGAGGCCTTTTTAGGATTGGTTCATCGTTTGGATCGTCCGGTAGGGGGTGTGATTCTCTTCGCTAAAACATCTAAAGCCGCTTCACGAGTTTCTAATGAAATACGTCTTAATCGGCTCGACCGGAAATATTACGCCGTTGTACGAGGGATTCCGCCTAAGAAAAAAGGCACACTAACCGATTATCTGTTAAAGAACAAGCAGACAAATACCACCACAGTTGTTAATAAAAACACAGAGAATGCGAAACATGCTAAGCTAGAATATGAGGTTGCAGCCAGCAACAAAGAGCATGCTTTGAGTTTACTGAGGGTTAAATTGCATACGGGACGCAGTCATCAAATCCGTGTCCAGCTCAGTCACATGGGGTTTCCCATTTACGGTGATCAGAAATATGGGCAGTCGGTAAATACCCCTGGCGAACAAATTGCACTTTGGGCCCAAGAACTAAGTGTCAAGCATCCAACAAAAGATGAGAAAATCGTTGTGTCTACTCCACCGCCAAATGAGTACCCTTGGAATCTGTTTCTTCAGAACAGTAGGTCAAGACACAGTACCCCTCTATTTTAATTCAAAAGCACGGAGCTGTCTCTTTTAGACAATCTCCGTGCTTTATTTTATTTTTCTAAACCACTTTTCCGCCGAGTGTATCCGTAAAATGATTCAAAGCCCATTCATGACCCGCTGGATTAAAACTGGCCACGCCTTTTTCATGCACTACAATTTCAAAGCCTTTGTTGTATGCATCAACTGCTGTATGCAAGACACAGATATCTGTACAGACCCCTACCAGATGCACTTCTTCAATCCCTCGTGCACGTAGTTGCAGCTCCAAATTAGTTCCGGCAAAGGCCGAATAACGTGTTTTATCAAAATACTCAACATGTGCCTCATCTTTGATTTCATGATACAAGCCTTCCAATTCACCGTATAAATTCCGGCCAGCAGTTCCTTCAATATTGTGCGGCGGAAAAAGTTTGCTTTCTGGATGAACCTCGTCACCTGCATAATGAAGATCAATGAGAAAAGCGATATAATCGCCCTTTTCGTGAAATTCCTTTGTTAGCTCGCCAATATATTTTTCTAGATCTTGTCCAGGTTTCCCGCAAGTTAAGGCGCCATCTTCTGCGACAAAATCATTTGTATAATCAACATTTAAGAGTGCTTTTTTCATGCAACCACCTCTTCTTTTCTCTATTTTATCATAAAGTAATGAGAGTAGCGGTGAAATGTAATCAATAATTCACGAATTTTTCTTTTTTATTTTTTCAATGTCGGGTACAATAAGGATTGTCATTGTATGAAGGAGAGAAAATATGGATCAAGAAAAAAGAAATAATCCCTTAAGTTGGATCATTAATGTGTTTAAAGGAATGCTGATTGGATCAGGTGCCATCTTACCTGGCGTAAGTGGCGGAGCACTAGCAGCCATCTTTGGTTTGTATGAGCCCATCATCCGCTTCTTAGCGGATATGCGTGAAAACTTCTGGTCAAATGTAAAGTTCCTTTTCCCTGTTGGACTAGGTGCCCTCTTTGGCATTTTCGTCTTAGCGACACCCATAGATTATGGTTTGCAGTACTACCCAGCCCACGTATTATGGGGCTTTATCGGAGCTATTTTAGGAACTTTCCCTAGTTTATATCGGGAAGCAGGCAAAGAAGGCCGCGAGCCGAAACATCTCGTGATCGCAGCAGTGACTGCTGTGGTATTTTTTGCCCTGTTGGTCTGGTCAAACAACAATCTGAATGTCGATGTGCCTGAAAGCACACTCGCTTGGTTAATGGCTGGTGGAATTTTTGCCAGCGGTTTGATTGTGCCAGGTTTAAGTCCTTCCAATTTCCTGATTTATTTTAACTTGTACCAACCCTTAACGGCTGGCATTCGAACCTTGGACTTTTCTGTTATTATTCCTGTGGGAATCGGTGCGGTTGTCGTGGTCTTGCTCTTTGCTCGCATTATACGAAACATTATGGATCGAGCGTATGCAACGGTATTTCATTTTATTTTAGGCGTTGTGCTGGCTTCAACAGCAATAATTGTTCCTTCAACGGAAATGTATGCTGGTTTCACCACAGTCGATTATGTCACAGTCGTGCTGATTTTCCTTGTGGGCTTAGCGCTCGGATTGTGGATGGGTTATTTAGAAGAGAAATACCAATAATTCAAAAGAAAGTGAGTAGATAATATGTCTTCCATTTATGAAATTGC
>CAZKSU010000176.1:0-3653 GCA_964555455.1 uncultured Carnobacteriaceae bacterium | reverse complement strand
TCAATTTCGATGAACATCCGCTTCACTTCCTCTCTGGCCAATTCACTACTTGTTATATAACAAGTATAACACGAAAGTCATAAGAGGGAAATCTATTTTTAACTAGGATTTTAAAAAAATTCCAACCTTCTTGTTCAAACTTCGGTCCGACTCTTTATCAGAGCATTTTCCGTCATTTTTTAAAAGCGTTCATTAAAAAAAGATGAGTAACAGTTGACAGCAGGATTAAAACTCAATATGATAGATGTATCAAATTAAACGGAAGGAGATCACCTCATGAATATTCAAAATCATTCTTGGCAAACTTGGCATAGAGAGTGAGCTGTATTCGTACGTATAGGCTCACTTTTATTTCTCATGAAATTAAAGAGCCTATGCCGATGTGATCTTCAAATATTTTTATAAAGACACTGCATAGATTATCCCGTTCATATCTTGCAGTGTCTTTTTGTATCTACACTAAGATTCCTCGATAGGCTCTTGGCAAATCACACGAGACAAACCTATAGGAGGAAAAATAATGTTACAGAAAAAATTACAGACAGCAAGCAAGGGTTACTTTGGTGAATTCGGCGGACAATTTGTACCTGAAGAAGTGAAAACAGCTTTAAACGAAATCGCGGATGCATATAATTTTTACAAGGACCATCCTGAGTTCAATAAGGAGTTGCAAGGTTATTTCAAGGACTATTCTGGCCGACAGACACCCCTCTACTTTGCCGAATCCTTAACAAAAGAACTGGGCGGAGCGAAAGTCTATTTAAAACGAGAAGACTTAAATCACTTAGGCGCCCATAAATTGAATAACGTCTTGGGACAGATTTTGCTGGCGAAATATATGGGGAAAACACGGATTATTGCTGAAACAGGTGCGGGGCAGCACGGGGTCGCTACCGCAGCGGCAGCCGCAAAATTCGGTATGGAATGCGTCGTCTATATGGGCGCTAAGGATACGGAACGGCAGAAACTAAATGTCTTTCGGATGGAGCTGTTAGGCGCCACCGTGCACGGGGTCACTCGCGGCAATCAGACATTAAAAGAAGCCGTCGATGTGGCTTTTGAAGACTTGGCGTCTAACTTGGAAAATACTTTCTACGTCGTCGGCTCAGCTGTAGGACCGCATCCCTATCCGCTGCTCGTTCGCGATTTCCAAAGTGTCATCAGTCAGGAGATGAAAGAACAAATTCTTGAAAAAGAAGGCGTCCTGCCTGATGCAGTGATCGCCTGTGTAGGCGGCGGTTCCAATGCGATTGGAAGTTTTGCTCATTTTATCGAAGATGACGCTGTCCGTTTAATTGGGGTGGAAGCAGCCGGTAAAGGGCTGGACACCGAGGACAATGCGGCAACCCTCTCTAATGGCAGAATCACTGTTGCTCACGGGATGAACACGTATTTTCTAGCGGATGAGGATGGCGAATTGAAGGCGACTCACTCTATTTCAGCCGGACTTGATTACCCAGGCGTCGGACCAGAGCACGCTTTCTTGCATGAAAGCAACCGGGCAGAATTCACTGCTGTCACCGACCAGGAAGCTCTTGATGCTTTTGTTTTCTTATCTAAAACAGAAGGGATCATTCCTGCTTTAGAAAGCTCACACGCCGTCGCCCACGCATTAAAGATAGTCCCGGAAATGGATAAAGACCAGCTGGTGATTATTAATTTATCCGGACGTGGGGATAAAGACGTCAAGCAAGTCGCAGATTTTTTGGGCAACAAATAGACGCTTATCTTGAAGTTCAACCGTCTCCTTCTGTCCTCATTATTTATGCACTTGATTAAATCATACAGCCAAAAATTAAAGAGAAGCTGCGTCTCCTCCTCGGAGCGGCAGCTTCTCTTTTCATTTTCTGATTGTTTGATTAGATTCCCAGTTGAGCCATTTGTTTTTGGTAATTTTTGGCTCTCGTGATTAAGTCCTCAAAAAGCGCCAAAGAATGCGCATCCTCCGCATAAGTGATTTCTGGATGCCACTGGACCGCTAAAATGTTTTGGTCTGCATCCTCTGTTTCTATCGCTTCAATCACGCCATCACTCGAAACCGCAGTTGCTTTCAATCCCTTGCCCAACTCTCGAATCACTTGATGATGCAGGGAGTTGACCGGTAAATGGTGAGGAACGAGTGAGCCTAAATAAGAACTCGGGTCGATTTTGACAGGATGAACGGGCTGATTTGAAGGGATATCTTGGACATGCTTCACATCAATCTTTTCATTTTCACTCAAGTCCTGATACAAAGTTCCACCAGCCATTACGTTCAGTAACTGAAGCCCTCGGCAAACTCCTAAAATCGGTTTTCCAGCCGCAAGCACAGCTTCGATTAAGGCCATTTCTGCTGCATCCCGTTCCGAAGAGGTTACAGTGGTTACTTCTCTTATGTCCTCCCCATAAAGGTGAGGAGAAACATCTTGGCCACCTGCTAAAATCAGCCCATCAATCACTCCGGCATACTGTTTAACGATCTCCGGCTCATTGATTGGGATGATAATAGGAAGCCCTCCTGCTTTTGACACGGCTTTAGAAAAATCACGCGGGGAGTAGTTGATGCGTAAAGGCTCTGGAAAAAAATCATTGTCCTGATAAGCGAAATTTCCAGTAATCCCTATAATTGGTTCCATTCTGAATCTCTCCTTTTCTACTTCTCACCCTTACTTTACTACATTTTAGGGACATTTTCAGCCCTCGTTGTATCTTTCTGCAAAATTCCATAGTTTTCAGTTAAGTGAGCGTCCATACGCCCTCCAGCGGATTCACAATTCGTTGAAATATCAAGGCCTAGAATGGTATGATGGAAAGGAAATGAATTGAAAAAGTATCCGATTGAATGCATAAGCTCTTTCAAACAGTTCACAATAAAAAATAAAGGAATGGTGATCAAAGTGAAAAGAATCAACTCCGAAAATATCATAAATCAATTCGTGAGTGTGGTTAGGCGATTTCCAGTGTCATTTTTTTTAATTCTTCTCAATTTTTACTGGAATTTTATTAAACTCGGAAACCCCTTCGAATCCTCTCCAATTGAAACCGTCTATACCACAGGCATTATACTGGCAACGGTCAGTCAATTAGTCTATGAACGTTTTTTCAGGGATAGAGAAAAAGAAGGGATTCGCTGGCTCCTTTATGCAGGCGTTCTCCTCTTTTTAGTTTTGTACCAAATCTATTTATCCCAAAGCACCCATTTAGTGGATGGTTCATGGACAATGTATTCCATCCCTGGCATTCGGGCCATGATTGTTTATTTTCTTTCTGTTCTTCTTTTAGCTTGGGTTCCAAGTATTAAAAGCCGTATAACGTTTTCAGATAGTTTTCTCGTCGTTTTTAAAGGGTATTTCGCCAGTTCATTTTTTACACTTGTTTTATTTATCGGCATCCTGTTAACTATTTTTTTATTCCAATTTCTGTTTTTCACCCTTGAAGCAGATTGGTTTTCCTATACGTATATTTTTACCTTCAATTTATTTTTACCCATTTTCTTTTTAACCTTCATCCCAGACTATCAACAGGCTGACTTTGCTGAGGAGGGGATAAAATCAGTTGAAACGGCGACAAACATGCCCAGCTTTCTCCAAGGACTCATTTCTTATATTCTTATTCCGATCATGGCTGTTTACACACTCTTGCTTGTTTTATACATATTGACCAATTTAACGACG
>CAZKSU010000175.1:0-3699 GCA_964555455.1 uncultured Carnobacteriaceae bacterium | reverse complement strand
GAAGTGACAGAGTTGAAAGAAAAAATAGATGAGCTAGAAGATCAAAACTTACGATTGCAGGCTGAAATTCAAAATATGCGCCGTCGCAATCAAAGAGAAAGAGAAGCGGCTGCTAAATACCGTTCACAGGATTTAGCTAAAGCGATTCTTCCAGCTGTCGATAACTTGGAACGTGCTTTAGAGACAGAAGTGACTGATGAAGCCGGGAAGAACTTGAAACAAGGGGTCCAAATGGTCCTGGAAAGTTTCAAAGCCGGTTTAGAATCAGCTGGTGTAGAAGAAGTGGAAGCAGAAGGACAACCGTTTGATCCTAACTTCCATGAAGCTTATGCACAAGTTCCAGCAGAAGAAGGACAAGAAAGCGGCGTTGTAGCTCAAGTATTTGAAAAAGGATATAAACTACACGACCGTGTCTTACGTGCAGCTAAAGTTACTGTCACTGAATAAATGAATTTAATGTAAAAGGAGATTAATAAATTATGGCAAAAATTATTGGTATTGACTTAGGAACAACAAACTCAGCAGTCGCTGTGCTTGAAGGCGGAGAGCCAAAAATTATTCCAAACAGCGAAGGTAACCGTACAACGCCTTCAGTTGTTTCATTTAAAGATGGTGAAATCCAAGTTGGTGAAGTTGCGAAACGTCAAGCGATCACTAATCCAAATACAGTGATGTCGATTAAGAGACATATTGGTGAAGACTATAAAGAAACGATTGATGGCAAGGACTATACACCACAAGAGATTTCTGCTTTAATTTTACAGCACTTAAAAGCCTATGCTGAAGACTACTTAGGTGAAGAAGTTACAAATGCAGTCATTACTGTTCCTGCATACTTTAACGACTCACAACGTCAAGCCACAAAAGATGCGGGTACAATTGCTGGTTTAGAAGTTGACCGTATCGTAAACGAGCCCACAGCAGCTTCTTTAGCTTATGGTTTAGATAGCAAAGAAGACGAAAATATTTTAGTCTTTGACTTGGGCGGGGGAACATTTGACGTTTCAATTCTTGAGTTAGGAGACGGGGTCTTTGACGTTCTTTCTACAGCTGGTGATAACTCGCTAGGTGGAGACGACTTTGACGACAAAATTATCGATTATTTAGTTGAATCGTTCAAGGCAGATAATGGCATTGACTTGTCAAAAGATAAAATGGCTTTACAGCGTCTAAAAGATGCGGCAGAAAAAGCGAAAAAAGAATTATCAAGTGTATCCTCTACACAAATCAGCTTGCCGTTTATTTCAGCAGGAGATGCTGGTCCATTGCATTTAGAGCAAACACTAACTCGTGCGAAATTTGATGAATTAACACAAGACCTAGTGGAACGGACAAAAGAACCGCTTCGCCGTGCAATTAAAGATGCTGGTTTATCAAAAGAAGAGATTGATGAAGTGATCTTAGTCGGTGGGTCAACGCGTATTCCAGCGGTTATAGATACTGTAAAACAAGAAACGGGTAAAGATCCAAACCGTTCAGTAAACCCTGATGAGGTTGTTGCAATGGGTGCTGCAGTTCAAGGTGGCGTATTAAGTGGAGATGTTAAAGATATTGTACTTCTCGACGTTACACCTCTTACACTTGGAATCGAGACAATGGGTGGAGTAATGACGGCACTGATTGACCGCAATACGACAATCCCTACCAGCAAGTCACAAGTATTCTCTACAGCGGCAGATAATCAGCCAGCAGTAGATATCCATGTCTTGCAAGGTGAGCGTCCAATGGCTAAAGACAATAAGACACTTGGCCGTTTCCAATTAACGGATATTCCGCCGGCACCGCGTGGCATTCCGCAAATTGAAGTAACGTTTGACATTGATAAAAACGGAATTGTGACAGTTTCAGCGAAAGACCAAGGAACTGGCAAATCACAAAATATTACAATCAAATCTTCTTCAGGCTTAAGCGATGATGAAATTGATCGTATGGTTCAAGAAGCAGAAGAAAACGCAGAAGCAGATAAAAAACGCAAAGAAGAAGTGGAATTGCGTAACGAAGCAGATCAGCTCGTTTTCCAAACAGATAAAACATTGAAAGACCTAGAAGGCAAAGTAGATGCCGATGAAGTGAAGAAAGCTGAAGAAGCACGCGATGAGCTGAAAGAAGCAATCGAAGCGGATGACTTAGAGTTAATCAAAGAAAAACGTGATGCTTTAAGTGAAATTGTTCAAGATTTAACCGTCAAACTTTATGAACAAGCAGCGGCTGAACAACAAGCACAAGAAGGTGCTGCTGACAGCGCTGAAGGATCATCTGCAGATGCAGATGAAGATGTAGTAGATGCGGATTTTGAAGAAGTAGATGACGAAGAATAAGAAAGAATTAGAACGTGTAAATCAATAGAATAAAAGGGCTAAGAGAAAGCTGAGAGAAATCTTTCGGCTTTCTCTTTCCAGTGTATTGGGAGCTACACGTGCATTTTTTAGATAAAAGACGGAGGAAATAATGGCTGAAAAAAGAGATTTTTACGATATATTGGGCGTATCTAAAGACGCCTCACAAGATGAAATTAAAAAAGCATACCGACGACTATCTAAAAAATATCACCCAGATTTAAACGATGCTGCGGATGCTGAAGAAAAATTCAAAGAAGTCGCAGAAGCGTACGAAACACTATCTGACGAAACCAAAAGAGCGAATTACGATCAATATGGCCATGCATCAACAGATCCAAACTTTGGTGGCGGAGGTTTTGGCGGCGCTGGTGGATTTGGTGGCGGTGGCGGAGATGCATTCTCTGGCTTCGATGATATTTTTAGTCAGTTTTTCGGTGGCGGTGGAAGAAGAGCTTCTCGTAACCCGAATGCTCCGAGAAGAGGAGAAGATTTACAATATGTGATGGATCTGACCTTTGAAGAGGGAGTCTTCGGTAAAACGACGACCATTCGATACAATCGCCAAGATACATGCAGCACATGTGATGGAAATGGTGCTAAACCGGGGACAGAACCTGAAACGTGTTCACGATGTAGTGGAGCCGGTCGTGTGAATGTAGAACAAAACACACCGTTTGGACGTGTAATGACACAGGCCGCTTGTCCAGATTGTGAAGGAACTGGTCAAATCATTAAAGAAAAATGTCCAGACTGTCACGGAGCAGGGCAACAGACAGAACGTCATTCGGTTAAAGTCAATGTCCCGGCAGGAGTAGAAGATGGAAATCAGATCCGGTTGCAAAATCAAGGGGACGCTGGAAAAAATGGCGGTCCTCATGGTGATTTATTTATCATTTTCCGAGTCAGACCTTCTGACACATTTGAACGTCAGGGAACAGAGATTTTCTTTGAATTGCCTATTAATATTGTACAGGCCACTCTGGGAGATGAAATCGAAGTACCGACGGTTCATGGCAAAGTGAAACTTAAAGTGCCAGCAGGTACGCAACCTGGAACAACATTCCGTCTAAGAGGAAAAGGAGCACCGTCTGTGCGCGGAACGGGGACTGGGGACCAGCATGTAACAGTCAAAATCATCATCCCTAAAAAGGTTTCAAATGAACAAGCGGAACACTTGCGTGAGTTCGCCAAAGAAAGTGGTTATGACGCAACGAAAGAACAGAAAAGTGATTCCTTTTTTTCAAAAGTTAAAGACGCGTTTACAGATAAAGATTAAGTAGAATAGATTGAAAAGATAGTCAGAAACATTCCTTGCAGAAGAAAAATTCGAAATGCATAGAATAGACTATCTTTTTTTATT
>CAZKSU010000174.1:0-3761 GCA_964555455.1 uncultured Carnobacteriaceae bacterium | reverse complement strand
GGAGAAGAAACGGCAGACAATACAGCTGCAGAAGGCGGAACAGCAGAAGTTGTCCAAGAAGGCGGCCTTCAAGACGGGGCTTACCGGATTGAAGATCAAAACTTCGGAGAAACAGGCTGGAAAGAAGCGCTGGAAATCACTGTGACAGGTGGCGAAATTACAGAGACGAACTGGGAAAGTGTGAATGAAGCAGGTGAAAATAAAATCGAGGACGAAAACTACCAAAAAACCATGACGGAAACAGATGGCATAGGCCCGCAAGACTTTATCCCGGCGCTGGAAAAATCATTGGTTGAAAAACAGAACCCGGCAGAAGTTGAAGCTGTTTCAGGCGCAACAGGTACGTCAGAAAAATTCCAGGATTATGCTCAACAATTAGTTGATGCTGCGACTCTTGGAGAAACGGAGACCATTGAAGTCGACAACTCTTCGGAATAAGTTCTGACAGTTATGGGATTTTTACAATAGGTAGGGTAAAGGACGTTTATCCTATCTATTTTTTATGTTATTTTATAGTTATTGAAAATGATTGGATGATAAAAATGAAAAGGAATCACTTAGAATGGACAGTTTTATTAAGCAGCCTCCTCCTAATACTAGCCGCTTGCGGACTGGGAGAAGAAGAACAGACACTACTTGAAACGCCTTATGAAGAGTCGGAATTTTTAATGGGGACTTACGTGTCACTGCGGGTTTATGATGAAGGGAAAGAAGGCGTCTTGGATGAGGGCTTCGCCCGGATTGCTGAATTGTCGGATAAAATTACAACTAATGAACCAGGTTCTGAAATGGAAGCTGTGAATGAAAGAGCAGGTGAAGAAGCTGTGGCTGTTTCGGAAGATGTCTTTCCTTTAATGGAAACGGCTGCCGAATACAGTGCTCTTCCCAATAGCGGCTTTGATTATACGATTGGACCGATTACTGATTTGTGGCGGATCGGTTTTGAAGATGCCCGAGTGCCAGATCCGGAAGAGATTGAAGAGGTTTTGCCTTTAGTCAATCATACAAAGGTTGAGCTGAACACGGACGAGCAGACCGTCTATCTTACAGAAGCAGGGATGCGGCTGGACTTAGGGGCGATCGCCAAAGGTTATATTGCGGATGAAGTGGCTGAATTATTTAAAGAAAAGGGCGTTACCACAGCCATTTTAGATTTAGGTGGAAACATCATTGTGATGGGGGATTCGCCCTCACGTGATACAGGCGGCTTCAATGTAGGGGTACAGGATCCATTTGAACAAAGAGGGGCTTACGTAGGGGCGATTAATTTACAAAATAAATCTATCGTCACTTCTGGCATCTATGAAAGATACATTGAAGAAGAGGGAGAAATCTACCACCACTTAATGAATCCAGAAACCGGCTATCCTTTTGAGAACAATCTCGCAAGTGTGACCATCGTTTCTGACCAGTCAGTGGATGGGGATGCCTTATCCACAGTGGCTTTTGGTTATGGTTTGGAGGACGGTTTGGATTATGTGAATGATCTGGAAGAAGTGGAAGCTATCTTCATTACAAAAGACCGTGACATTTACTTAACGGATGGACTGACCGAAGATTTTACGTTAACCAATGAGACTTACACAGTAATGGAAGAATAGAAAATAAAAAGGGTGCACCTTCTAAAGGTTGCACCCTTTTTTTATTAGTCATGATCACTATGGTGGGTAACTTCAACTTTATGGTTGTTTTCCCAAATAAGTAATATGGCCATTGCAATACGCAAGACAATCAGGATTCCAATAATAATCAGGTTTTGATAGCTGTCAATCGTAATTGTCTTTAAAATCTCAGAAGCTAATAAAACCTCTAAAGCACTAGCTAAACCTGCATTCAGGCTATTGTCCGCATTAATTTTTCTGAAGTCCAGCTTGTATTTAAATACGACCCGGTAAATTTCTTTGGTAATAGAGACAATAATCATGAAAAGTCCCCAAAGTTCGATGACAATAGTGACCAGATCAACGGATGAAAATAAAAAGTTGTGTAACGCATTCGTAAAAGCTTCCATCTTCTTCTCTCCCTTTATTCAATATTTCTATTGTACAATTTTTTCGCCAAAATGGCTAGACCTTCATGAACGGACCGCTAAGACAATAGCTAGAATAATGAAAAAGAAGAAAAGAACCGCCGAATCCCAGAAGCGCCAGATTAATTGCCGATATTTTGAGCGTCCTTTCCCTCCTTGATAATCTCGCGCTTCCATTGCCGTCGCCAAATCAAACGCCCGGTCATAAGAACTATTGAAAAGAGGAACCAGCAAAGGGGCAATGTTCTGAATCCGCTCGAGCCAAGTGCCTTCATTGAAATCCATTCCCCTGGCCCGCTGTGCATTCATGATTTTTTCGGCTTCATCCATTAAAGTCGGCACAAAACGCAAACCAATAGAAAGCATTAAAGCGAGATCATGGACGGGAAAATTCAATTTTTTAAAGGGAATCAAAAAGTAATCAATCGCATCTGTCAGCCTCAAAGCTTCCGTCGTCAAGGTCAATAAAATCGACATAAAAATAATTAAGACAAAGCGCAGAAAGACAAACACTCCATTTTCAATGCCTTCTTGAGAAACTTGAATAAACCCAATAGAGAAATAAGTGGTCCGGCCAGGAGTGACCAGAATTTGGAGAAAGGCGGTAAATAAAAACAATACCAGCATCGGCCGGACGCCTTTAATGAAATAATCAAGAGGCACCTTGGATAAGTAAATCCCTAACGCAACGACAAGAGTCAGTACGAAATAGGTCGCCCAGTTATTGGCAAAGAAAATAATAAGCACAAATAAAACGGTGGCCACTAATTTTGAACGGGGATCGAGCCGGTGCACAAAAGAATCATAAGGCAGATAACGGCCGATAATCAGTTTTTGCTTCATAAGAATCCACCTTTTGCTTCTCGAAAGTACTGCTTAATATGACGCGCCAGTTCATCAGTAGTCACGGCTGTTTCGTCTACATCCCAACGGTATCTTTGGTTTAAGGCGTGCGCAAATTCAATCGTTTCAGGCAGCTCCAAATCCAAATCCTGCAAGACGGATCCATCTTGGAAAATTTCGCGCGGCGTCCCTTGTTTGGCTACCGTTCCTTCACTGAGCACAACCACGTCGTCCGCATATTCCGCCACATGCTCCATACGGTGTGTCACCAGCACAATCGTCGTGCCCTGTTCCTGATTGAGCCGGTAGAACATCTCCATTGTTTCTTTTTGGCCGTTCGGATCCAAACCAGCTGTTGGCTCATCCAGCACCAGCACTTCAGGTTTCAATGCTAAGACGCCCGCAATCGCCACCCGCCGCTGTTCGCCTCCGGACAGTTCAAAAGGGGAGGCAGGCAGATAGCTCTCATCTAAACCAACCAGAGGCAAGACCTCTTTTACGATGGCTTCCGCTTGTTGGTCATTGGCTCCATAATTTTTAGGGCCGAAAGCAATATCTTGGAGGACGGTTTGCTCAAACAGCTGGGCTTCTGGAAATTGGAAAACAGCCCCGACTTGTTTGCGCAAATCCTTCATATAGCGCTCACTGGTGTGCGGCTCAATCACTCGTCCCCCAATCCGCACGCGGCCTTCCGTTGGCCGGAGCAGGGCATTCAGATGCTGAACCAGGGTGGATTTCCCGCTGCCTGTTTTTCCAATAACCGCCGTAATCTGGTGCGGTGTGATTTCTAAATTAATTTGTTTAAGGGCAGTATGCGCAAAAGGCAAACCGGCCTGGTAAGTATGACTTACATTTTGGAATAATATGTCCATAGCCACTCCATCATTCT
>CAZKSU010000173.1:0-3783 GCA_964555455.1 uncultured Carnobacteriaceae bacterium | reverse complement strand
CTCGTGTATGCGGCTGATCAATCTGGATAATTCGCGTTAAATCAATAGGCGTTCCGATAATGACTGCATCACACTCTACTTTACGGATTGTTTCTTCTAGATCTTTTAATTGCTGCTTGCCGTAGCCCATTGCCGGCAGAAGGTTTCCAATCGCCGGGTATTGCGCTAAAGTTTCTTTCAGCTGCCCCACTGCATAGGGTCTTGGATCCACAAGCTCTGCTGCCCCTAATCGTTCGGCCGCGATTGTCCCAGCACCCAGATCCATTTCACCATGGGTTAAAGTCGGTCCGTCTTCTACTACAAGGACCCTTTTGCCTTTAATGAGTTCTGGCTGGTCGACGGTGATTGCCGATTCAGCTTTTATAATCTGCGCTCCTGGATTCACTTTTTTGATGTTCTCTTCCACAATCGCAATATTTTCTGCGGTGGCGCTGTCCACTTTATTGATCACCGCAACATCGGCCATCTGCAAGCTCACTTCACCAGGATAGTAGCTGAGCTCATGGCCCGGTCGGTGCGGATCGACAATGGTAATGGCTAAATCTGCTTCAAAAAATGAAAAGTCATTATTCCCGCCGTCCCATAAGATAACGTCACAGCCATCGGGATCATTTTCAGCTGCCTCTAAAATGGCTTCATAGTCCACACCCGCATAGACAATGTTGCCTCGTGCAATGTGGGGCTCATATTCTTCCATTTCTTCTATTGTACAGTTGTGTTTGGCTAAATCCTCCACTGTCGCAAAACGCTGCACTTTTTGCTCTGCTAAATCGCCATAAGGCATTGGGTGTCTGACCACGACCACTTTCAAGCCTTGCGCCATTAAAAGTTCGATAATTTTTCGGGAGGACTGGCTCTTCCCGGCTCCCGTACGCACCGCGCAGACAGAAATAACAGGCTTATTGCTTTTCAGGGAAGTGTGTTTCGGTCCCATCAGTTTGAAATCAGCCCCTGCACTATTCACAATCGCCGAAACAGCCATCACTTCTTGATAGTGGACATCACTGTAAGCAAAGACACATTCATCCACATCCCACTCTTCAATCAATTCCGCCAGTTTCTCTTGCGGGTGGATCTCAATTCCGTCCGGATAAAGAGCCCCTGCTAGTTCTGCAGGATACTTGCGCCCATCGATATCGGGAATTTGTGCAGCCGTAAAAGCTACGACGTTATATGCTGCATTGTCTCGGTAATACGTATTAAAGTTATGAAAATCTCGGCCAGCTGCACCAATAATAATGACATTTTTCTTGTTCATATTCATTTCCTTCCTTATAAGGGTCTCATTTTATTCTTCAATGGCTTCTCTGGATAATTCAACAGCATCGGCATGCCACTTTTCGATGGTGCCATTTTCTTTGTTTTCCTGAATGACTTTATTCGATACTTCAATGAGCGATTCGTACTCTTCACCTAAGGGAAAAGCAATCACGTTTGTACTATAGATGTTCTCTGGATCCAGATCAAAGGTCTCTTGCGGCAAGATGACTAAATCTGGAAAAGTCAGCAGCATAGGCTCTGCGGAAGAGGTCGATACAACCATTCCGTCAATATCGCCTTCGTTCAATGCCGCTAAGCCGACATCTAACGTGCTGTACTGTTTGATTTGGCTTTCATCGGTTAAGTTGCCCGCCAACTCAAACTGGATAGAGCCACTTTGTGCGCCTAAATTTAAATGGGCTTCTTTTACTTCAGCTAAAGAATCAAATTGATCGGCTACATCTTTATGCATCATAATGCCTTGGAAGCCGGCCGAGGATTCTTGTAAGTACCCTTCCGAAAACTGCATGACTTCTGTCCGTTCTTTTGTATAAGTAAAACCTGAAACGCCCATATCGACTGAACCGGCCTGGATATTAGCCATGACGCCATTAAAGTCGGTCGCCGTAAAATTCAGCTCCACACCAATCTCATCCGCAATGGCTTGGGCTAAATCCGTATCGCTCCCGGCAATTTGGCGCTCGCCGTTTTCATCTAAAATATAAAACTCATAAGGCGGATAGCCGGGCGCAATGCCTACATTTAATTCGCCTTTTTCTTTGATTTGAGCGAGGACATCGGCATCTTCCGCCGAAGTTTCTGTATTGGAACAAGCGGCTAAGACAACTGCGAGGATTAACACCGATAGAGACAATAGCCTCTGTTTGATTTTTTTCATTTTCTTGCTCTCCCTTATTTTTCAGTTTCTCCCTTTAAATAAAACAAAAAAGTCCCGCTTCTATATCCTTAAATATAGAGGCGAGACTTCTCCCACGGTACCACTCTAATGAATCTCCACGCAACACCGCGTTTTTACGTTTATGTGTTTGTTTCTCATTCACTCTTCAGTTAACCGCCAGATAGCGGGGCCCGTTTACAACATTTGGCCAGTCTCCAAAGTACGTTTCAATTACAATCTGTTCAGCAGGCTTCCACTCTGTCCTGCTTCGCTGGGAACGATTCATAATCTACTCTCTTTGTCATCGACTTGTCTATTTCATTTTTAAATTAGTGTTTAGTTAGCTAACTTAGGAATGATTCTAACATTATTCTAATTTAAGGTCAAGCCATACCTTCTATAAAAGTTACTCCAGAGAAGAAGCCGTCTCTTCCGTCTCTGCTGTTTCTTCCGCGCCGGCCGGATTGTCGCTGTAATAAGCCAGTTCAAAATCAAAGGTCCCCGTGTAATTGTTGTCGCCTGCCCGGTCATAAGTAAAGCCGGTGATGTTCCACACCCGCTCTTCAGACATAAGCTGGTCCATTAGTGCTCGAAACGCAGCGGGAGTTTCCCCAGTGATCTGCACCTGGTAGGTGTTTTTCACAAAATGATCCTGCGCTTGCTCAATGGCTTGATGGTCAGCTGTTCTTGAGACGCTCACTATCGCAGCCTCTGCCTGAGCGGCCGCCTCTTCCAGCGTAATGAGCGCCTGGTTGGCTTGTGCGCCCAGTGGCAGGTACGATTCCGTGCCTTCATAGGCTGTTTCGTACTCAGTCAGCAGCTCTTCGCTGGGCGGATAAGCCGCCAGTAAATTCTCTTGGCCGTCGACCGTTTCCGTCAAAACCCTGGCTTCTTCTCGCACCGGCTCAATCAGATACTGGTACCCATAGAAAAAGACGCCAAAAAGAATCATAACGGCCATCATCGTAATCAGTACCGACTCGCGGTTCCATTTTGTAATCATTCAGCCGCCTCCTCTGGAAAATTCTCGCTGTTCAAATCCACAATCAGTTCAAAGCGCATCGCATTCTCTTCAGGATTGAGGTTTTCGGCATGCAGAAACTGCACGCCATCGACATATACCTTTTCTTCCAGCTCTTCGACAATGGCTTGGGCTTGGGTCGGCTGAGTATTTTCCAAGATGAACGTCGCTTGGGCCGGGTCCGTAATATAAAAAGACACCAGCCGGTCAGTTTCATCGGGCACTGCTGACGCTAAATCTGTTGTCAGCTTATACATCGGATACTGTGCCTCTTTCAGTGTTTCTTGGACGACGGCAGATTCAGAAGCCAGCCCGTCCAGACGGCTGATGCGGCGAGCGAGCACGACTTCTTCTGCGTGTTCGCTGAGCCAGAGGTTTTTTTCGCTGATGGTTGTTTCATAATTGGCGCGCGCCAAATAGAAATAGACGCCCATCAGCAGCAAACCCAAAACAAAAAAGCCGCCTACGATATAAGGAAGAAGATTGACTTGTTTCTTTTCAAAAAAGTTAACGTTCATCATGTCTGTCTTCCTCTTTTCTTCGGCTCTTTAGTCTTCTTGCCGTTTTTTCCAGCAAATAATATTTGGCCTTTGTTTGGCGTTTT